>CAMJTZ010000227.1 GCA_946408865.1 uncultured Clostridia bacterium | reverse complement strand
CGTCCGTTGATTCAGCCGCCGTTTCTTTGGATCCGCGTCCCTGAATGCGGCGCGGCGCCGGACGGAGGAACCGTATATAATGCCGGGCCACATCAGACACGTGAAAAACCGGCGGCAATATTTGCCGCCGGTTCATGAATTTCTTCTCAGAGATTGCGGGCCGGTACGTAGATGTAGTAGCCCCAGGTAATGTCGCCCGCGCGTTTGATGACGTCACGGTTCAGGTCTTTCAGTTCCATCCAGGTGGTGTTGTACCGCCGCGCGATCCGGGTCAGGGTGTCTCCCCGCTGGATCTGGTAAATTTCAAGGCCCATCACGGGTTCCGGGGGCTTCTTGTATCCGCCTTTGCCGCCGACGACTTCTTCCATTTCCTTGACGTTGATTTCTTTCTTTTCCATTTTCTGAATCTCCTCTCAAAACTTTTCTTGCTGCCCTGTGGTATTCACCTGACACATGTATATACGGATCCGGACGGACCGATGGCAGTAACTTCCTTCCGATTTTTGGTTTTTTTTGTGCCGGGTGCTTTTCTCCTCTGCATTATAGCATAAAAAACCGGCCCCGCACAATAAAAAAACCGGCGGATTCCTGAAATTGTATTTCTGAAGGATTTATGGGCTGTTTCAGTAATTTTCTATTTGAATTTGAGCCTGTAAACTGTTATTATCATGAGGGTATATAATTTGATAATGAAATATTAAATTACAGGGGTAATCTTGTATGTATTGTATAAAAGTTACGGAAGGACGCGAACGGATTGAAATCAGGAAGTACAGCAGCGCTTTCCTTCCCTCCTGCGTTACCGCCGAATCACAGAACTCCGGGATCCGCGGCGTGCGCCGGTTTGTCGTTCCCGGCTATATCTTTACCATCCGCAAGGAAAGCAAGGCCTTTCCCGTCCCGGAGGCGGAATGGCACGTCATCGAAGCCCTGTCTGATTCCCATCCTTCCTTCATGGATGATAACAGCAGAATTGTCGCAGGTCCCCTCGCCGGACTTGAGGAACTGGTAACCGCCCGCGAGGACGGCAGGGTTCGGATCCAGGCCTCCCTCCTTGGTGAAAAGCGCGCCTACTGGATCCAGGTGCACAGTGCCGCGGAGCAGCCCGCTTCCCCTCCAGAAAACCCGCCCGCCGCAACGCCACAGATAAAGGATAAAGGAGATCGGAAGATGGAGTATACGCAGGAGCAGATCAGTCAGGTTCTCGCGCACGCGGCGTCAGACGGCGTGCACGCGGCGGCAAAAGAGGCCGGCGTACCGTGGCAGACCGTTCTGCGCTGGGCCCGGGCTGCCGGAACGCAGCTTCCTTCCGGGTCGGCGAAACCGGCCGGAAAAAAAGTGAAAAAAACCGGTCAGCCTGCAAAGGGAGAAAAATCCGCCAGAGATCCGGATCTCAGCCCGCTGGAGGTTGAGAATGCCGCCCTTCGGGAACGCGTCGCCCAGCTGGAACAAAAGGTCCGTAAACTCCAAAGTGCGATCGAACAGCTGATGTAAAAGAGGAAAAGAATCAATACGGGAGCGGAAAGCGATATGAAAAAAACCTGGGTCATTGTGATCAATGTGTTCATCATGATTGCCATGCTGACCTTCGTGGTTCTTTATTCCACTTTTGAAACCCGGGATACCGCCAGAAGACAGACAGAGCACTTCGAAAACACGACGATCGCCATAGAGCATGTCACACAGAATTACCTCGAGGGCGAACAGCGTATCTGCGATGTGTGGGCGAGTTATATCAACAGTAAGGACATGACCATTGAGGATGCCGTCTCCTTTATCCGGATTTCCCATGTGCTTCCGAACGCCTCCGCGCATATCGTGTATCAGGATACTCTCTCCGGCCTGTCCACACGGGCATTGCATGATACGACCGATGATTATTCCGTTTCCTACGCGCGGATGAACCTCCTGAACGACGTAAGCTGGATCCATGACCTGGGTGAATCCATCAACATTTCCCGCGCCTATACAAACCCGGTCAACGGCGAGCAGTCCATCGCCTTCTGCAACCGGCTCAGTCTGCTTGATCCGGAGTCCGGTACCTCACGGCCTGCCATTTTGCTGCGCGTGCTTCCCCTGGCGGAACTGGAGGAGAAATGGGTTTTCCCGCAGGAGGAGTTTGAAAGTGCCGAGTACTCCATTATCGACACAGACGGCGATTATATCATCAAGGGTCATTCCTTCAAAAATTCCAGCTTCTTTGAGTTTTACCGTTCCTACAACGCCGCCGATCCTTCCTCCACGCAAGAACTGTTCAGCCGGATCACCTCACAGACCGGCTCTGTCACGATGCGCAACTCCCGCGGCGAGGAGTGTATCGCCGCCTTCACGCCGGTGGCGGCCACCGGCGGATGGACACTTCTCAGCTTCGTGCCGGTAAAGGATCTGCATGCGAACAACGAAAACTGGCTGCTGATCGGCTTCGTTTCCGCAAGCCTCCTGATTCTGTTCATCTTTGACCAGATCATCATGATGTCCTTCAACAAGCCGCTCCAGGCCGCCGCCCGGGAAGCCGCGGCCGCCAACAAGGC
>CAMJTZ010000226.1 GCA_946408865.1 uncultured Clostridia bacterium | reverse complement strand
TTCTTGCTGCGGTATACCTTGTCGGAAGGATCCCGCAGCGATGGATACTTGGTCCAGTTCTGCAGCGTATCCTCGATGGTCTTCTGGATGTTCGGGTCAATCGCCAGCTGCACCTTGTATCCGCCGGTCCGCAGCTTGCTTTCCATGGCCGCCCGGTTCTGGGCGGTGTCCTGCAGGCCGTTGACCTCCAGCAGAATCTGCACGCATTCCTTTACCGCGTATTCGATGTAGTGGGGATAGCTGTACATGCCGCCGGTCGCGTTTTCCTCCGTCCGCGCCACCGACGCGGTGGAGGGATCCAGGGCCGCCTCGTACTCTTCCCGGGTAATGAACTGGTTTTCATACATGCACCGCAGCACGTAGTTCGTCCGGTTGTTGGTGGTCTCGGCGTAATCCTTCTCCCCGTCGTTCCGGGTGTAGAAGTTCCGCCGCGGGTTGTAGTAGTACGGATTGTTCGTGACCCCTGCCAGCATGGCGCACTCGCGCAGCGTCAGCTCGCTGAGCTCTTTGTTGAAATAGCCCTTCGCCGCCACCTTGACGCCGTAGTAGTTCTCGCCGAGGTAAATCTTGTTCAGGTAGTTCTCCAGGATCTGGTCCTTCGAGTATTTCGTCTCCAGCTGCAGGGCCAGGTACGCTTCCTGGATTTTCCGCTTATAGCTTTGTTCCGAGGAGAGCAGCGTGTTCTTGATCAGCTGCTGGGTAATGGTGGATCCGCCCTGCGTGCCCGAAGTCGTCAGGTTCGCGACAAACGCGCCGACGATGCGCTTGAGGTCCACGCCGCTGTGGGTATAGAACCGCGCGTCCTCAACCGCGACGAAAGCATTGCGCAGCCGCTGCGGAATCGATGCCAGCGGTACGGCGATCCGGTTTTCCGTCCCGCGGTATACCGTCAGCAGGTTCCGGTTCCGGTCCATGAATTCCGTGTTCTGATCCGGCGTGTCCAGCGCCACGAAGTCCAGCTCCGGCGCCGTGTCCACGTATCCTTTGGCGATGCCCACCAGCGATCCGAGCACAGCGAACCCGGCCAGCACTGCAACCAGCACCAGCACCCGCACCGTGTTCACCAGCACGCTGAGGACAAAGTTGGGTTTGCGCACTTCCGGGCGGAAGACGCTGCGGGGCTCCGGTTTCTTTTCCGGCTCCTCCCCGTCCCATTCTTCCTCCGTCCATTCGTCCGCGTCCCAGGCTTCGCCTTCCGGCGCTTCCGCTTCCGGGTAGTCCTCTTCCGGGCCGTTCTCCTCTTCCGGATAGGGCATTTCCGGTTCCGTGTTCTCCCGGATCTGGTAATATCTCCCGGTTCCGTCGCTCAGGCCGTCGTCTTCCTCAAGGTATTCTTCCTCTTCCGGAAAACCGTCCTCTTCGCGGCGGTCCCGTTTCTTCCTGCCGAACATTTCTTCCCTCCCGCGTTTGCGAAGCCCTGCTCCGGCTGTAAAAAGCACACAACAGGACATTTTATTATACCACATCCGGCTCCGCCGAAACAAGCTGACCCGGATACTCATACAACGGAAAGAAACCTGTTGACATTCCGGAAAAAAGGTGTAGAATATGATTGAAGGTCAAAGATAGTCAATTTCGATCAGCCTTCAGGAGGTGTTTTCAATGAATATGAATCAACTGACGCAAAAGACGCTCGCCGCCCTGCAGCGGGCCCAGTCTCTTGCCGTGGAATACGGCCACGTGGATGTACAGCAGGAGCATCTGATTTCCGCCCTGACGGAGAATCCGCAGGATCTGGTTCCGCAGCTGCTTTCCCGCTGCGGCATCTCGGTGGAGGCTTTCCGCCGTTCCCTGGAGGAGAATCTGAACCGCATGCCCCGGGTATCCGGTTCCGCCGCCTCCCAGCCCGGCTATGCCGCCGATATAGAAAAGGCGCTGCTCGAGGCGGAGAAAACCGCGAAGCAGATGAAGGACGAGTATCTTTCCGTCGAGCATCTGTGGATCGGCCTGTGCGCGAAGGCGTCCCCCGCCGTCAGCCGCCTGCTGAAAACCTTCGGTTATTCCCCGGAAGCGTTCCTGAAAGCGCTGATGGAGGTCCGGGGTTCCGCCCGCGTCACGTCGGACAGCCCGGAGGATACCTATGACGCCCTGAAGAAATACGGTACCGACCTGGTCGAGCTGGCCCGGAAGCAGAAGCTGGATCCGGTCATCGGCCGGGATTCCGAAATCCGGAACGTCATCCGCATTCTTTCCCGCAAAACGAAGAACAACCCCGTTCTCATCGGCGAGCCGGGTGTCGGCAAGACAGCCATCGCCGAAGGGCTGGCGCTGCGGATCGTCCGCGGCGACGTGCCCGAAAGCCTGAAGGACAAAACGATTTTCTCCTTGGATATGGGCAGTCTGATCGCCGGCGCGAAGTTCCGCGGCGAGTTCGAGGAGCGGCTGAAAGCCGTCCTGGAGGAAATCCGCAAGAGCGAAGGCAGAATCCTGCTCTTTATCGATGAACTGCATACGATCGTCGGCGCCGGCAAGGCGGACGGCGCCATGGACGCGGGCAACCTGCTCAAGCCGATGCTGGCCCGTGGCGAGCTGCACTGC
>CAMJTZ010000225.1 GCA_946408865.1 uncultured Clostridia bacterium | reverse complement strand
TGAAAACGACAAGCGTAATGATCGTCGGCGTCGGCGGACAGGGAAGCCTGCTGGCCTCCCGGCTGCTGGGAACCCTGCTGACGGATGAAGGCTACGACGTGAAGGTCAGCGAAGTGCACGGAATGAGCCAGCGCGGCGGCAGCGTCGTGACCTATGTGCGGTACGGCGACAAAGTTTATTCCCCCATCGTGACCGAGGGAGAATGCGACTACATCATCAGTTTTGAAAAGCTGGAAGCAGCCCGGTACGCGGGATGCCTGCGCAAGGGCGGCAAGATTATCGTGAACACGCAGGAAATCGATCCCATGCCCGTGATCACCGGAGCGGCGGAATATCCGGCGGACGTGCTGGAAAAACTGAAGGCCGCCGGATTCGACGTGGACGATTTTGACGCACTGGCACCGGCCCTGGAGGCGGGAAGCGCGAAATCCGTGAATATCGTGCTGATGGGCCATTTCGCAAAATGCTCGGATATTCCGAAGGAGAAATGGATCCGGGCACTGAACAAGGTGATCCATCCGAAGTTCCTGGAGATGAACCTGAAGGCGTTTGACCTGGGATACAATTCCTGAAAATAAAAAAAGGGCGGCTGCCCTTTTTTTGTTATGCCTTTTGCTCCGGCGGCTGCAGCGGCTTTGCCGATTCGCTGAACTGCAGGCGCTCCGCGTTTGATTCCCAGTGGCCGATATAGGAATCGCTCTTCACAATGAACAGGATGGTTTCCAGCGGAACGGGACGGCGCATGAGGAACCCCTGTCCAAGGTCGCATCCGACGGAGGCGAGGAAATCTCTCTGTTCCTCTGTTTCAATGCCTTCCGCCAGGGTTTCGATCCCCATCGCGCGGGCGAGGGAAATCATGGACTTGATAATCTCCCGGTTGATGCCGTTGTGGTCGTCGAGATGCTGGATCAGCGCCATATCCAGCTTGATCAGATCGACGTCAAAGCGGCTGAAGACATTCAGGGAGGAATAACCGCTGCCGAAATCATCCAGCCAGAGGGAATAGCCCATGCTGCGGAGCTGACGCAGCTGCTCGTGGAAACTTTCCGTCGCGGTGGCCATATCCTGCTCGGTGATCTCCACAATAATACTGCTGCGGGGAATCAGCTGATCCGCGCCGGTGGAATGATACAGCGATTCGATCTCCTCCGGGATGTTGCGGTAATCAAAATCCTGAGCGGAGAAATTGACAGAAACCGGCAGCAGGGGCAGGCCGGCCTCCAGGCGGTCTTTCAGCTCTGTCAGGACCTGCTTCATCATGTAAAGATCCAGCTTATAGAGCATATGGTATTTTTCCAGCACCGGTATGAAAGCCCCGGGAGAAATCGTGCCGCGGAACGGGTCGTTCCACCTGGCCAGAGCTTCGAAAGCGGCGGTTTTTTTTGTTTCCAGGCGGAGAATGCCCTGGTAGAAGACACGGATCCAGTGCTCACTTAGCGCCTTGTCCAGATTCTCGACAATATAGCGCTGATTCCAGTATTCATCATCCGCGCGCTGAGAATAGACGCGGTAAGAGCTGTTCAGGTCGCTGCCGATGCGTTTCAGCGCGCTTTTTGCGTGGTCAATGGCCTGGATGAAACGCATTTTTTCACCCATAATCACCACACCGGACTGGATGCCGGTCGTGTTTCCGGCTGCACCGGAACGAATCTGCCGGTTCACTTCGAGCATGCGGCGGTCCAGTTCCCCTTCATCCGGGAGCGTGTCGATCAGCAGAAAATGATCATCCGTGCCGCGGGCCAGCAGGGCGTCCGGGAAAAGCCTGTTCAGGACGTTCGCAATCAGGCGGAGCAGATCGTTACCGCCGGCAAAGCCATACTGATTGTTATAGAACTGCATGGAATTCACGTCCGTATAAATCAGGATGGGCGTTTTCCCGTCCAGGCGGAGGGCGTGAATCCGTTCGTCAGCAAATTCCTGCATATAGTTCAGATTGGGGAGGCCGGTCAACGGATCGCGGTAGAAATGATCCTGGCGGAAAAGATGATACTTTTCCTCGAATTTGCTGAACTCTTCGCCGGCGGCGGAAAGATTCTGGTAAGTCAGGAGCGCAAGCTCCGTTCCATCATGCGCGTTGAACCAGTAGCCGACCGCGTGGATATTGTGATAACCGTCCGCGTGGCGGCTGCGGAAAAAGACGTCATACCTGCTGCGATGCGCCGCGAACTCCCTGGTAGCCTGCAGAACCCGGCCGGCGTCATCCGGATGCATGGTTTCGAAACGGCTGGAGTTGATCAGCTTTATCAGCTTTTCACGGGGGACTTCCATCTGGTCGCAGAATCCGTCCGACACAAGGAGGGGGACAATATTTCCTCCCAGATCCTGATAGATTACAAACGGAATCCGCATGGATTCGTAAAACTTACGCAAATCCGGCGGGAACTGATACATAAAACCAATCTCCTTGACGAAGAATCTGTGCTGCATTCATTCATGTATGGTTGTCCTTATGTAACTATTATACAGGATTCGGAGAGAATGTAAAGGATTTGTTGGCAGAGAAGGATGAAATGACGCCAATTTAACACTTTTGGAATATCTTTTTCATTGAAATAT
>CAMJTZ010000224.1 GCA_946408865.1 uncultured Clostridia bacterium | reverse complement strand
GAACCTGCTATGGGGGAAGGGTATCGTATTCGCCTGGAAAGAGACGGCCGTTATGTTATCTCCGGAGGTCCAGCCGGCGTTCTATACGGCTCCTATGCTCTGATCCGCAATAAACTCTGCGGTAAAACCATTCCGGAGAATCTTTCCTCCTCTCCCAAATATGCCCTGCGGATGATCAACTGCTGGGATAATATGGACGGCGCGATCGAACGCGGTTATTCAGGTCGGAGCCTTTTCTTTGAAGGCGGACGTTTTCATTACGATCCTTTCCGAATGCGTGAGCTTGGCCGGCTGATGGCCAGTGTCGGACTCAATGTTCTGTGTATCAATAATGTGAATGTTCATTATCCCGCTCAGCTCCTGCTGGAGGATTATCTTTCCGAAGCCGCTGCGCTGGCGGATCTATTCCGTCCTTTCGGTGTAAGACTGATGTTCTCCATCGACTATTCACAGCCCATGCGTCACGGCATTTCCACCGCTGATCCGCTTGACCCCGCAGTACAGTCCTGGTGGAAAGAAACAGCCGAGCGGGTGTATCAGGCCATTCCTGATTTAGCCGGATTCCTTGTAAAAGCTGACAGCGAAGGCCGGCCTGGACCGTTTACTTACGGCAGAAATCATGCAGAAGGAGCAAATATGCTTGCAGATGCGGTTCGTCCCTACGGCGGAAAAATCGTATGGCGCTGCTTTGTATATAACTGCCGGCAGGACTGGCGGGATAAAACGACCGATCGTCCGAAAGCTGCCTGGGATCATTATGCATACCTGGACGGTCAGTTCGCGGAAAACGTAATTTTGCAGATAAAGCATGGACCTTTTGATTTTCAGGTGCGTGAACCGCTTTCTCCCCTGCTGCTGGGCATGAAAAAAACAAACCTTGCAATGGAGCTGCAGCTTGCACAGGAATATACAGGTCACCAGACAGATCTTTATACGATGATTCCTATGTGGCGGGAATTGTTTGATGAACTGCCGGCTGAAAACATCATGTCTGTTGCAGCTGTTTCAAATCTCGGACGGGATGATAACTATACCGGTCATCCGCTTGCAGCAGTGAATTTCTTTACTTATGGATTACTTGCCTGGAATCCGGAAACTGATGCGAATTCCGCCGTTTCCGAATGGGCCCGCCTGACGTATTCTTTCCCGGCTGAAGACGAAAAGAAACTTGTCAGCATCCTGCTTTCCAGCCGGAGAATCTATGAAAAATATACTGCGCCGCTTGGTATCGGCTGGATGGTGACGCCTCACGATCATTATGGTCCGAATCCTTCCGGATACGAATATGATATGTGGGGGACATACCACAAAGCCAGCCGAGATGCCATCGGAATTGACCGTACTTCTTCCGGCACCGGTTATCTGGATCAGTACCCTGAAAGTATCCGAAATAAATACAAAGATCCGGAAACCTGTCCGGATCTGTATCTGCTGTTCTACCATCGCCTGCCCTATACATTCCGGATGAAAGACGGCAGGACTTTGGTCCAGCGGATTTATGACGACCATTTTGAAGGATATTATGAAACAGTATCCATGGTTGAAAGCCTTTATGAACTTCCTTTCCCGAATCCAGACCGCGAAATCATACGGGAAAGAGCGGAACGACAGCTTCACAACGCGAAAGAATGGTGCGATATCATCAACACATTCTTTCACCGTCTTTCCGGCCTTGATGATGCGCAGGGACGGAAAATATATGACTGATCATCAAAGTCCCAGTTCTGCGGCCCGTTTCTGCGCTTCTTCAATCCATCTGTCATAGCTGCCGTCAGCAATAACTTCATCAATAACACCATTCACAAAGCAGATCAGCTGCAGCTCACCTTTTTTTGCGCATATCCGGTCTCCCAGATCCTGTTCCTCCAAAGCAAACTGCACTCTGCTGACCAGCATCAACCCGGAACCCGGGTTGTTTTTTATATAATTCTGCGCAGTTTCCATATCCACAAAACCAGCGTCTGCAGTACCGTTTTTGATTGCATCATAAACATCCTGGACAGAAGATAACCGGCGGAATTCCGCATACTGATTTACATGGCGGATTGCCAGAGATTCCTGCAGTGAAGTGCTTTGTGCTGCAAGAATCTTTTTGCTCAGATCCTCCAGAGAAGTTATGCTTTCCTTGTCCGCCTCGCGGATCATCATTGTTGTGCTGGCTTCACTTTCTGTGAAATAGTATCCCTTTGAAAGGGTGTAAGCTCCCGCCCGTCCGGGAGTAAATGCTATAGCGGAAACAGTGAGGTCGCACTTGTCTTCAGCAAGTGCTGGGAGCACGTCTGTGAAATCCATTGGAATTACTTCGAGTCTGACTCCCATTCGATCGGCAATCAGGGCTGCCAGTTTCATATCTGCTCCCACAAATTGATTCTGACCTTCTTTTTCAGGATCAATAAACTCCTGCGGAGCAAAATAAGGCTCTGTTGCAACCCGCAGCACGCCGTTTCGGCGGATCCTGTCCAGAACCCCGGAAGCATCTTCAGGAATGCCGTGGCTGATATCAATGGACTGGTCCACAAAACCCCATTCATTTTCAACGAATACCGTTTCCTCTGCAAGCG
>CAMJTZ010000223.1 GCA_946408865.1 uncultured Clostridia bacterium | reverse complement strand
CCGCTGGCAGGCAAGAATGACCGCGTTCTTGATATATCCGCCGCTGAACGCAAAAGCCCAATGGACGAACAGCGGTCTGTCGTATATCACGCCAATGGCAGAACATCTGCTGGCGGCCCGGTGCGGTAATCGGATCGCCTTCTATGAAACAGATCAGTATGTCCGTATTTCCTTCAACGGGAAAGATACGTTCGTGTCCCGCGAATTTGCGGATACATTCAGAATCAAAACCACCAAAACATCGTGTATCGCGCTGGCGGATGAAGTATTTCTGATTCCGACGAGAGAAGACGGATTGCTTTGCCTGGATCGTGGAAGAGTCCGATACAAACTGGACGAATCTTTTTACGGAGGGGAGATGCTGCCGGATGGACAGCAGGGATTTTTCTCCTGCGCATGGGACTATGTCGACTGGTCATCCGACAGGGCTGTCACGCCCGTAAGAATGACCCATTTTGACGGAAACGGGCAGTTGGACAGGACATACCAGCTGCAAGGGAATGATGTGGCCATCACGCCCAGTCAGGTTTATATCAGTCCAAACGGCAAAAGCATTATCCTTTACGGCAGTGCAGCAGATCCTTCCGGCGGTGCTCCGGCAGTATTTGCTATGACGCTGGATGAAAACATGTCCGCGACAAATCTGGATGTATGGGATATTGATCCAGACTATGCCGGATATGAAGCGAAAATCTGTCTGGCGCCCGGCGGATACCCCTATGTGTATCTTTACAGACTGGATCAGCAAGGATCAGTTCAACCTGCAGTCGTTCCATTTTCCATGTTGGAAAAGAGCGAAAATAATTATGATATCATTTTGAAATAACCCAGTGATCAGCAAAATCGGAAGTTTCCTTTCCATGGAGGGATTGTACATGTCATTGAGCCAAGCGGACAAAGATCTGATTGAATTTGCTGCAAATGCAATTAAAGCAAACTATGATAACGTCAATTGGTGGCATACTGTAGGCGCTGCAATCAGAACCAAAAGTGGGAAAGTGTACGTAGGAGTAAACTGCGACAGTGTAAGTCATGGAGCCTGTGCAGAAGTGATTGCAATTGGCAGCGCTGTCACTGCAGGGGAGCGTGAATTTGATACGATTGTGGCTGTCCTGGGTGGCGAAACCGGTAAAATACTTCCTCCTTGCGGGAACTGCAGGCAGATGATGTACCTGTACGATCAAAACATGAATGTGATCGTCAGCGAAGACACAAAGGTCAGTATTCAGGATTTGCTGAAATACCCGTGTGATTGATGCGTGAAGGAACCGCTTCAGTATAATCGGCCATGGGCGGGAATCTAAAACCGGAACCTACTTTGAATTTTCTTAATCAAGAGGACCTGATATGGGAATTTTAATATGCGGGCTCAACGGAACCGGAAAAAGCACTCTGGGCAGATTGCTTGCTGACCGGATGGAATACGAGTTCATAGATAATGAAGATCTCTTTTTCCCGAAAGCAGATCCTTCGTACACGTTTTCAAACCCGAGAAGCAAAGAAGAGGTGATCCGGCTTCTGGAAGAAAAAATAAGCAGGAACAACCAGTTCGTCTTTGCGGCTGTAAAGGGTAATTATGGTGACAGACTGATCGCCTCACTGGATCATATTGTCCTGATCGAGGTTCCGAAGCAAATCCGCAGCAAGCGTGTGCGGGATCGCTCATATCAGAAATTCGGGGACAGGATTCTTCCGGGCGGCGATCTGTATGATACAGAGAGCAAGTGGTTTTCACTTACAGACAGCAGACCGGACACTTATGTCTCAGATTGGCTTGAGACAGTTAATTGCCCTGTGATCCGGATTGATGGGACTTTACCGGTTGAAAATAATCTGGATTACATTGTTTCAGAATTATCGGATGAGGCCAAGTGATACTCCGGAAAACCGGAATATAAATCCCCTACCCCCGGCCCGCAAAAGCGGGCTTTTCTTATTCCTCAATCTCATAATCAAAGGCATTGTACAAAGCCCCTGTATCGAACAGGGGCTTATCAAATCCCTTGCCATGAACATAGACACATTTCCGGGCCTTCCGGTTCCAGATCCAGCCGCCGTTCACCGTCGCGGGACTGTTGGGCGGCGGGATATGCGAATCGATGTAGGCCCGGATACCGTCCGCTCCGGCCTGCCCGGCGGCTTCCAGCGCGGGACGGGGATCGGAACCCGACCAGGCGGCTTCCACGGCGGCCTTCATCTGCTCCGCCATCTGCCGCCGGGTCTCTTCCCGCCGGAGGGCCGGAGCGATCACCGGCCGGGCCGGGATATGCATGAGGGGCGAGCCGTGCTCCTGCACGGCGAGGATAAAATGAAGGTCGGCCCCCGCTTCTTGCGTAAGGCCGACTTTCACCTGGGCATTCTTCAGTTTTTGCAGGGTCCGGAGACGCTTTTCCAGCGCTTCCGGATCATCAAGAATGGTTATTTTCATGGAATATACTTCGCGAATCCGTGCAGGCGGATCAGGCTGAGCAGCTGCAAGCCATAAACGGACTGCGTAAGGTCCGCCAGGCCGGTGGAAACCGAGGCGGAAACGGAAGACGCCGTATTGTAGGAGACGGAAACCTCTCCTACTTTTT
>CAMJTZ010000222.1 GCA_946408865.1 uncultured Clostridia bacterium | reverse complement strand
TTCGTCTTCTTCTTTTTCGGGTTGGACAGTTTGTGGTTCATGCCGTCGGCAATCAGCACCAGGTCCTTCCCGCACTGTTCCAGAACCAGAAAGGTCTTTCCCTTGTCCCGGCCCTGTGTGCTCTCCACGATGCGTCCTCTCTCGAGGGAAAAGGGTTCCTTCATGCTTCCGCCTCCCATGAAAAGCCGGGCAGCGTCAGAATTTCAGGCAGTCCTTCTTCTGTAATCGCAATCGTGTGTTCATAGTGAGCGCACCAGGAATGATCTGTCGTTCTCGCGCACCATCCGTCGTCATCGATGGAAAGGTGCCATCCGCCCATGGAAATCATGGGTTCAACCGCCAGCGTCATTCCGCGGCGCAGCCGCAGCCCTCTTCCGGGATCACCGAAGTTGTATACCGCGGGATCCTCGTGCATCTCCCGTCCGATTCCGTGGCCGGTGAATTCCCGGATTGTGGAAAATCCGTTGGCCCGGGCGTGGCGGTCGATCGCCGCTCCGACGTCTCCCAGCCGGTTTCCGACGACACACTCGCGTATGCCTTCCCAGAAACACTCCTCGGTGACGCGGATCAGCTTTTCTGCCTCCGGACTGATCTGTCCGACGCCGGCCGTAAAGGCGGAATCGGCCTGCCAGCCGTCCAGCAGCAGCGTGCAGTCAACGCTCAGTATATCGCCTTCCTGCAGAATTCTCGTCCTGCTGGGGATTCCGTGCACCACTTCGTCGTTGATACTGGCGCAGATGGAGCAGGGGTATCCTTCATAACCCAGGGAGGAGGGAATCGCATGATTTTTGCGGATCAGCTTTTCCGCCAGTTCATCCAGTTCGGCGGTGGAGACGCCCGGCCGGATGGCCAGCCGGACTTCGTCCTCCACCTCACGCAGGATCTTTCCGGCGTCCCGCATTTTGGCGATTTGCTTGGGGTTCTTCAGGCTGATCATGCCCCGGCCCCCAGCGCTTTCATAATGGCGGCAAAGGTGTTGTCCAGACCCTGCGCGCCGTCCACTTTCTTCAGCAGACCCTTCTTCTCGTAATATCCGATCAGGGGAGCTGTCTGTGCATGGTACACTTCCAGGCGGTTCAGTACGGTTTCCGCTTTGTCGTCGTTCCGCTGAATCAGTTCCTCTCCGCACTTTGCGCACTTCGTTTCACCGTTCAGCATGCTCAGATGATAGGTTGCGCCGCACTTCAGGCACACACGGCGTCCGCTCAGCCGGTCCACCAGCACCTGATCCGCCACGTCCAGTTCGATCACTGTATCGATGGTGGCAAAGGTATCCAGTGCTTCCGCCTGCGGTACTGTCCGCGGAAATCCGTCCAGAATATATCCGTTCCCGCAGTCCGCCATCGCCAGCCGTTCCTTCACGATGTCGATGATGACGTCATCCGGTACCAGCTGTCCGGCGTCGATGAAGCTCTTCGCCTTCAGGCCCGTTTCCGTGCCTTCTTTCATGGCCCTGCGGAGAATGTCGCCTGTGGAAATCTGGGGAATGTTCAGGGCGTCGCAGATTTTCTGCGCCTGTGTGCCCTTTCCTGCCCCGGGAGGTCCGAGAAAGATAATGTTCATTCAGGTTCCCTCCTTATCATGCATATCCGTAACAAATTACATGAATCCGACGTTGTCCATATCCATGTCGATGCCGCGCACGCTCATCTCGCCCTGGATGGTGCGGATGGTTTCCAGCGATACGCTCACAGCGATCAGAATGGAGCTTGCGGCAAAGGGAACGCTCACGCCCGCGAGACGCAGGAGCAGCGTAGGCACCGCGGCCAGAACGGCCAGGAACAATGCCGCAAAAAGATTCAGACGTCCCACGATATTCTGCAGGTACTGGCGTACGTTCTTGCCCCGCTGTCCGGGGATTACGGCGCCCTGCTGCTGCAGCTGCTCCGCCTGCTGCTTCGGATCGAAGCTGATGGAGGAGTAGAAGAACGTGAAGGCGATGATCAGCAGCGCGGAAACGATCATGTACCAGACGCTGCCGGTATACATGGTCCGGTTCCACCACTGGGTGAATCCGCCGTTGGGAGCTACCAGCTGCGCGATGGTTCCCGGGAAAGCCAGGAAGCTGTACGCGAAGATCAGGGGCAGCACGCCGACGGAGACGACCTTCAGGCTCATGTGGGTGTTCTGTCCGCCGTATACGCGGCGGCCTTTCACCTGCTTGGCGATCTGCAGCGGGATCCGCCGTTCGCCCAGTTCCACGAAGGTGACAACCACCGTCATGATGATACAGGTGACAATAATGCCGATAACGTTGATCCAGCCGCTGGTTGTTCCGGTGGTCACCGCAGAGCTGAAGCCCTGAACGATGCCGCTGAACAGGTTGGAAATGATACCGACGAAGATCAGGAGGGAGACGCCGTTGCCGACACCCTTCTCCGTCACGCGTTCGCCGATCCACATCGCCAGCGCGGTACCGGCAGCCATACAAACGCCGACCAGTACGTAGTTGATCCAGCCAGCCTTGATGTAGCCGAGTCCGCGGACCAGGCCGATGGCCTGCAGGGCAGCCAGGCCGACCGTGACATACCGGGTGATCCGGTTGATCTTCTGGCGGCCGTCTTCTTCTTTGCTCAGCCGCTCCAGCGCGGGAATCGCGATGGTCAGCAGCT
>CAMJTZ010000221.1 GCA_946408865.1 uncultured Clostridia bacterium | reverse complement strand
TCGTGAAGATCCGTTTTCTCCTGAAAAATAATATGCAGGTTTGCTTCCTTTACGCCAAAGGCCGGGTGCGAACGGTTTGAGGTGATCAGCACGAACGTCTTTGCCCGGGCGCAGAAATAACGGACGCCCCGCTCCGTCAGGTGATGATTATCCAGAATCACAAAGGATACCGGAGACTTTTCCGGAAGTTCTTTCCGGTTTACGCCCATTTTTTCCTGGACACGTCCTGTGTTGAAAGACCAAAGGTCGGTGGTCTGTTCGATCTCATAATACTGATGCAGCCCTTCCTTCAGGCCGCTGACCGTCGGGAAATCCCTGTCCACATCCAGCGCGTCGTTTGCGCCGGTGCTGATCTTTCCATCCACTGACATCAGCATATACAGCGTTGTAACCGGTTTATTCATTTCTGCTGTTCTTCCTTCCCGGAATGTATGCATCGGTTCCTGTGCCGGAACACCTGCTGAGGGAAACGCTTTTCTGCTCTTTATATGCTTCTCTGTTTTTTGTTTTTGACTTTGTACCGGTACATTCTTTCATCAGCTTCGCTCAGGGCGCTGTCAAGACTGATCTGCCTGCAGTCCGGAAAAACAACGCATCCGATACTGGCGGATACGGCGTACGGTTTTTCCGCACGGCCGGAAGCCTGTACGATCGCTTTTGCAAACTCCCTGGCCCGTTCTGCCTCGTCTTCCTTCCCGTAAGGCCCGATACCGATGAGGAAAAATTCGTCCCCGCCGCTCCGGACGCAGATTTCATTGCCTCTGGCGACGGACTGCAGGGTATCGCATACGGTCCGGATACCGAAATCCCCCTCGCTGTGGCCGAAGGTATCGTTTATATATTTCAGGCCGTCCATATCTGCGACGCTGACAAACAGGGAATCTCCCTCCCGGGCTGCGGAAAGCATCGACCGGTACATCGCGTACATGCCTCTCCGGTTGTAAGCGCCCGTCATTTCATCCCGCACAGAGATCGATTGCAGCCGTTCCCTGATCCGCATCATTTCCAGCGCGTTATTCAGGTATCTGATCCAGTTCCGGTAGATCACATTGAGAACGGGATGACCGGAAAGCTCCCGCTGAAGAACCGCGTATCCCAGTAAAACGCCGTCAAAATGCACCGGTGAAAAATAGAATACAGAAGTTTTTTCCCTCATGGTGTCAAGGATGGGAATCATAGCCTCCGTACGGAAAGAAACGGCGTTTTCCTTTCCGAAGGAGGAACCGCCTTCCTCCATGGAGCGGGTCACGCAGATCTGCATATTTTCCGGATATCCATCATAGCGTATATCATCAATATTCTGCCAGTCAGGCTTCATGCAGAGGAAAAAATTTGTGAAAGGTTTCAGAAGATCCGCATAGTTGCATATATTCCGGAAACACTCTTCCGCAGATCCGGACGCGGTGAATCCTTCCATAACATAACCTTCCATAAAGGTTCCGATCCCCACCCGGTCGTTCTGTTCCTCATCCGCCTGGTTGTAACTGCTGATATACAGGGAGTCCCGGAAATGTTTCATCGCGTAGGAAGGATCTGTCATGCAGCCGCAGCTTGCACCTGCGTGAAAATGCGCTGAGATTTCATGCTGATAAGGAATGATTGCTTTTCCCGGATCGATCATACTCCGCAGATAATCCACCGCGTTCGCACCCATTTCCTTATCAGAAGGCTCATAGGACGAGATGGTTATCTGATTGACAGCGCCTTCATCCGAAGAATCAAAGCCGATCACCAGCACGTCCTCCGGAACCCGGACGCCCAGCCGGGCCAGACGGTCGACCAGGCCGATGGCCATACAGTCTCCCGCACAGATCACGGCATCGGGCCGGGGGATCTCATTTGCTGCAATCTTTTTTGCCAGTGCATCCCCGCTGAAATAATAGAAATCGCCGTATACAATGTGCTCGGGCAGAACCTCCAGTCCATGCCGGCGGATTTCGTCGAGACAGATGGAAAGCCTGGTTTCGGCGATCTCGTTTCCCTGCGTGCCGGTAAGGACGCAGATTTTTTTTCTGCCGTGCACTTCGATCGCATGCCGGCACTGCTCCCGGATCGCAGCCTCATCATTGTTCGGGATCAGATGGACGCCTTCAATGGGAAGCTCAAGTGCGCATTTGGGCAGTTTATCGTATTGGAGAAGGCGGGACATCAGTTTTTTCCGGATCCGGTCGTCCGGATCTCCCGTGAGGGTAACGCTGTCGAGAATCACGCCGTCCAGCCTGTCCAGTCCGGCAAGCTCAAAAATGTTTGATTCTCCGCGCACATAGTCTGTATGCGGAAAGGAAAGATGGACGCTGGATGCGAATACGCACAGATCATAATCATATTTTTCGCATTGTACCATGATGCCTCTCAGGATTCTTCGCACATGCGTGGTCTCCGGATAGGCTGTAAACAATCCTATGCGCTTGCGCCTGCTCATGATGGATTCCCCCTGTATGCTCTTGTCACGGGAAGCAATTGTTTTTTTCATACAACATTATATCAGAAAAGAAGGATCTGGCAAATTTATTGCGCAGTGACAACAGCCCATTTTCATATTTACAGATAAATTCATGCTTGATATACTATTCCATTATAGAGAAATTGATTTTCCTGCCGGCTGAAGAAGGAGTCCATCA
>CAMJTZ010000220.1 GCA_946408865.1 uncultured Clostridia bacterium | reverse complement strand
CCTTCACCAGCAGCGCGCCGGTATCAAAGGACGTGGGCTGTGAGGCGGACCGGACCACATTCACGGCCACCCGGGCAATCGTATTGATGGAAAGCATGCGGAATTTCTCCTTTCAGAAGAATGGCTGGAATGGTATAATGCAATGGAAATCAGTTTATCTTTCAGCATATCGGAAGATATAGGATGATTTTATTGACAATCATCTGTTCAGCTTCGAAGGGATCATAGACGATAACTTTCCGACTGCCAGGAGGCAGATCCTGTACGTATACCCTTGTAGAGAACGCTTTGAGCCTGATAACTCAATGAGGAGGAAGATCATATGAACAGAATCGCCAGATTTTTTCGGGACTATGCGCTCGCAAGGTTCCTGTTACCGGCAGGCATTATCGCCATCATTTTCGGGATCATCTCCATCGGTCCGGTCGCGAAACGTCTGAACTACCCGACGACTAATGCAGCCGTCACACGGGCCGAACTGTACGAGGACGCATATTACGATGGTAATACGCAGCATGAAGCGACTTATACCATTTTTGTCAAATATACTGTGGATGGCGTTGAATACGAGGAAGAATACGGCATTTTCCCGGAAATGAAGGAAGGCCAGGCAGTAACGATCAATTATAATCCGAATGATCATCGCGACATCGGCCAGCCAAACAGCATGCTGCTGCCCTATGGGGTCATCGCCGCAGGTGCTTTGGCGCTGTTCGGAGGCATTTATAACATCATCCGTGTCAACAGGAAGAACAGGGCACTGAAAAAGCAGGAGGAGGAATGGAAACATGGCGACTAAGACGTATCTGTATCAGGTGGACAAGAAGATCACCAGGCAGGGCGCGCTCCTGACAGACGAGGATGGAAATACTGTCTATGAGGCGAAGATGCTCAAAAACTCGCTTTTGGGCAGTATGCAGTTTGAGTTTGTTAATCATGTGACGGGGCAGACCCAGGCGCATAAGGTAGGCCATACGCTGACCAGCGAGAGTCAGAACGGCAGCGTTTTCGATTTGCTATCCAGGAACTCACGCTTTAAGCTGGATGGAAAAAACGTGTGGGACGCACTGCACGAGCAAGGCATCCGTATCGATTCGAACCACACCGGAGGCAAGCTGGGTATGACCTACAGCGTCACGCTCAGGGGCCAGCCGCTGGCGATGATTGAAACAAGTACGAAAAGCGGAAAAGGGTTCATTACAAGCGATCACTGCTACCGGGTAACGGTGGATGAGGCGGATCTGGATATGGCATTCCTGGTGACCTTTGCCATTGCCCGGACAGACCAGGTGTTCTATTCGTAAGGGCCATCATCACCATGCATTCGTATGGATCTCAATTGCATCGCATAGAACCGGAAACCGACACCCGGCAAAACAGGAAGTTATTGCATCTTACCCCCGCCGGATCACCACTGCCGGCACGGACGCGACCGCACCCCTTCTGACGGGGTGCGTTTCTTTTTCCTCCGCCCGCAGGGAGACCGTCAGATCCGCCCGCTGCCGCCAGAGAGAGCCTTCCGGCTCATGCATCAGCTGCGGCTCCGGCGGATCCGGAACCGGCCAGATCCCGGCCTTCCGCAGGATACTCCTTGGATATCCGGAGCCGTCCAGATAAAGAAAAGCCCGGATCTTCCGGGCGTTCTCCAGGGCGTGCGGGCCGTAGCAGACCACCTGCAGCCGCCAGGCTGAAAAGGAAGAGACCGTTGGCGTATGGGACGCGGCGGACGGATTCTCTGCGGCGTACACCTTCGGCGGCTCCGGCGCCGCATCCGGCTCCAGGGAATAATAGATCACGTCCGTATTCCGGGGAGGCCGCGGCGCGTTCTCCGGTTCCGCGTACGCTTCCCGGATCAGGACCGCCGCCGCAGCAGAGGAAGACTGCAGCCCGAAGCAGGCGCAGAGGGCGGAAAACAGGATTGTGTTCATCTGCTGATTCATGATATAATCCTTTTCAGAAAGAAAAGTGAAAAGAGGAAAAAACATGCGCGAACTCAGTCTGGACGAAATGGACAAGGTAGCCGGCGGCAGAAGACATTTTGAACCCATGCCGGACAAGCCCGGCTGGATCCAGCACAAAGTTTCCCCGACCGATACCCTGATCAGAATTGCCGACATGTACGATATCAAAGACTGGCGCCAAATCCTGAAATGGAATCCGCACATCGATGACCATACCCGCCTGATCCGCACCGGCGAATACCTCTGGATCAAGAAGTAATCCTTCAAAAAAAGAGCCTGCCCTTGCCGCTTCGATACGGCCAAAGAACAGAAGAATTTGATTGCAATCCGGTAACAGATCACCCATCCCGGCCCGCGGAAGCGGGCTTTTTTCATTCCTGCATTTTGACAGCATGCGATCGCCGTTACCAAAATGCCAACGGCATTTTGACGGCTGTAGCATGGGTGGCGTTTCCCGCTCTGCCTTCGCTTCTGCTCGTCAGTCGCGGACGCGCACCGCAAGACACTGATAATACCCGAACATCTCCCAGGAGCGGACCTTCACCACCCGCCACGTTTCTCCATTCCAGAGAATCCGGTCCGGCACGGTGTAGGCCGCTCCTCCGTCGTTCTCCCCCAGGCTTAGCGGGAATCCGGTATAGACCGCGATAAACTCCTCATTCCGGTCCTCTTCCGGCAGCAGCTGAATCATCTCCGGCGT
>CAMJTZ010000219.1 GCA_946408865.1 uncultured Clostridia bacterium | reverse complement strand
GCTGACCTCGAAGGTCACGCTCTTGATCCCGGCCTCGTCGCCGTCCAGCAGGTCCAGCAGCTTCACCTGGAAGCCCATCCGCTCGCAGTAGCGCGTATACATCCGGTACAGCATCTGCGTCCAGTCCTGGGCCTCCGTTCCGCCGGCGCCGGCATGCAGGCTCAGCACCGCGTCGCTGTCGTCATAGTCGCCCCGCATCAGGGTTTCCAGCTCCAGCGCATCCGACTGTTCCTTCAGCTTTTCCAGTTCCTCGCCGACCTCGCGCACCATATCCTCGTCATTTTCTTCCTTCGCGAGTTCCATCATGGTGTCGATGTCATCAGCGGTGGAGAGCAGATGCTCATAATGATTCAGTTTGTTTTTCAGATGGCCCAGCTTCTGGTTCACCTTGGTGGACCGTTCCGTATCATTCCAGAATTCCGGCTGGTTCATTTCCTCGGTCAGCTCGTCGATCTGCTCCCGCATATGGTCGATATGCAGTGCCTCGCCGGCCGCCAGGATGCTCTTCCGGATTCCGTTGATGTCCTGGGCGTATTGTTCCAGTTCAATCATGGTTATTTCTCCTTTGTTTGGGTCCCCTGCGTCAGTTTTCCGCAGTCAGTCAATTACGTCCGTTTCATTCACCAACCGCACTCTGTTTCCTCTTCATTCTCAACAATCATAACCAAATGCTGTCCGAAGGGGTCTCAGGGGGCGATCGGAAAGCCCCCTGGTTTCTATTGCTGTTCCTTCAGCATGCAGCAGTTCTTGTACTTCTTGCCGCTTCCGCAGGGGCACGGATCGTTCCGTCCCACCTTCTGGCCGGGCTTCACACGCCGCGGCTGCCGGGGGCCGTCTCCCGCCATGCGGGCCTCCACCGGTTTCGCCGTCTGCACCCGTTCCGGTGTCACCTGCACCTTGGTCTGGTAAACCCGGCGCACCGTGTCCTCCCGGATCAGGTGGTTCAGCTCCTCGAACATGTGGGTGGCTTCAATCTGGTATTCCGTCACGGGATTCTTGCCGCTGTAAGCCCGGAAGCCGATGCCGTCCCGCAGCTGGTCCATGGCGTCGATATGGTCCATCCAGCGGGTATCCACGCTGCGGAGCAGCATCACGCGCTCCACCTCGCGCATATCCACATGGATCTCATCCAGCATTTTTTCCCGCTCTTCGTAGAACGTGCGGGCGTCCTGCTTCAGCTCCGCAATGAATTCATCCCGTTTGCCTTCTTCAGCCAGGGAGCGGAGCTGCTCCAGGGTACCATGGTGGTTGCACAGGTTTTCCAGGTAATTGGTGGCTTCCTTCCATTCCCAGTCGTCGGGATCCTCGCCATTCATCCAGCGGCCCATGGCAAAGTCGATCACATGGTCCGCCATCCGCATGATGCTGTCCTTGACGTTTTCGCCCATCAGCACACGGCGGCGCTGTCCGTAAATCACTTCGCGCTGGCGGTTCATCACGTTGTCGTATTCCAGCACGTGTTTCCGGGTCTCGAAGTTGCGTCCTTCAATCCGCTTCTGGGCGCTTTCGATCTGCTTGGTCAGCAGGCCCGCCGTCAGCGGCTCATCGTCCTTCAGTCCCAGCCGGTCCACCATCGTGCCGATCCGTTCGCTGCCGAACAGGCGCATCAGGTCGTCCTCCAGGCTGATGAAGAACTGGGTGGAACCGGGGTCGCCCTGCCGGCCGGAGCGGCCGCGCAGCTGGTTGTCAATCCGGCGGCTTTCATGGCGCTCCGTACCGATGATGTGCAGGCCGCCGGCCTGCAGAACACGGTCATGCTCCACGTCGGTTTCCATTTTGAACTTCCGGTACAGATCCTGGAAGCGTTTCCGGGCGTCCAGCACCTCAGCACTGACATGCTCGTTATGCCCGACGGCTTCCTCGATGATTTCCTCCTCGAAGCCCTCCTGCTTCATCGCCTTCCGGGCCATGAATTCCGGGTTGCCGCCCAGCACGATGTCGGTACCGCGGCCGGCCATGTTGGTCGCGATCGTTACGGCATCCCAGCGGCCGGCCTGCGCCACGATTTCCGCTTCACGGGCATGGTTCTTGGCGTTCAGCACTTCATGGGCAATTCCCTTTTTCCGCAGCATGTCGCTCAGCAACTCACTGACCTCCACGCTGATCGTACCCACCAGGATCGGCTGGTGCGTCGCGTGATGCTCCGCGATGGATGCGAGGACCGCCTGGTACTTCGCGTTCTTGTTTTTGTAAACAACGTCCTCGAGGTCCTTCCGGATCGTCGGCTTGTTGGTGGGGATTTCCACAACGTCCAGCGCGTAGATGCCCTGGAATTCGCCCTCTTCCGTCTTGGCCGTACCGGTCATACCGGACAGCTTATTGTACATGCGGAAATAGTTCTGGAATGTGATCGTGGCCAGCGTCTTGCTTTCGCGCTCCACCTTCACATGTTCCTTCGCTTCGATGGCCTGGTGCAGGCCTTCGGAATAGCGGCGGCCGATCATCAGGCGGCCGGTGAACTCGTCCACGATGATGACCTGGCCGTTCTGCACCACATAGTCCACATCGCGCTTCATCAGGGTATGCGCCCGCAGCGCGCAGTTCACATGGTGGTTCAGTTCGCTGTTTTCCGGATCGTTCAGGTTCTCAATGCCGAAAGCCGCTTCCACCTTCTGGGCGCCTTCGTCCGTCAGGGTCACAGCCTTCTTCTTCTCGTCCACCTCATAGTG
>CAMJTZ010000218.1 GCA_946408865.1 uncultured Clostridia bacterium | reverse complement strand
GTACCGGTAAGACAATTCGTGGACGGATTGTTTCAGAACTGTGTAGGCCAGGTCGTTTTTTTCTTCCGCCGGGTCAAAACGCCGGCCGCCGTACGCAATGCACACCGTTGCGTTTTTCTCCTCTTCCGAATACTCCATGGTCACATGGAGAACGGTCCATTCCAGCACCGGCAGCAGAATCTGCTGCACCAGTTCCTCGAACGCCAGGCGGATGCGATACTTGACCCGCTGCAGGATATCGCTGCGCAGGCAATACTGGTCAATGAGAAGGCCGGCGCCGGAAAAATCGTATTCCCGGCTGTCAATCAGCAGCTCCAGCACCTTCAGCTTGTGAATGAACCGCCGGGTCTGTTCCTTCTGCGGATGATCGAAAACCTGCTCCGGCGTTCCGTCCTCAAAGATGACGCCCTGGTCCATATAGAAAACCCGGTTGCAGATGGAGCGGGCAAAGCTCATTTCATGGGTCACAATCATCATGGTTTTTCCGGTTTCCGCCAGGTCCCGGATCACCGCCTGCACTTCTCCGACCATGGTGGGATCCAGGGCGCTTGTCGGCTCATCCAGCAGAATCACATCCGGATCCGTTGCCAGGGTCCGTGCGATGGCAATGCGCTGCTTCTGTCCGCCGCTCAGCTGGTCTGGATACTGAAATTCCCTGCCGGCCAGTCCGACCCGTTTCAGCAGCGCCATCCCTGTGTCATAGGCTTCCTGCTTTGTTTTTTTCAGGATCTCCCGCTGTGCCAGCATCAGGTTTTCAATCACCGTCAGATGGCTGAAAAGATTGAAATTCTGGAAAACCATTCCCATCCGCCGCCGGGCTTTTACGGGATCATATTTCGGATTCGTAATATCCTCGCCGTCCAGGAGGATCTGCCCGCCCGTCGGCTTTTCCAGCAGGTTGATACAGCGGAGCAGTGTGGATTTTCCCGTGCCGGAGGGGCCGATGACTGAGATAACATCTCCCCGGTGGATCACTGCGTTCACGTCCTTCAGGGGAACCGTCTGTTCATATCTCTTTTCCAGGTGGATCAGCTCAATCACCGGCCTTCACTCCCTTCATGATCTTATCCTTCGTTCTCCTCTTCGGATCCGTGTGAAGTTCAAGCCTGCGTGCAAGGGCTGTCAGGGCATCCGCAAGGATGAAATATACCACCGCGACCACCAGCAGCGGGAAAAACGCTTCAAAAGTACGGCTGCGGATAATATCCCCCATCTTGGTCAGGTCCTGTACCGTAACATATCCGACAACGGATGTGGCTTTGACCAGCGCAGCAACCTGTTCCCTGTAATTCGGCATGATATACGGCATCGCCTGCGGCAGAACCACATCGAAGAAGGCTTTCCGGTCCGTGAATCCCAGGGAATAGGCCGCCTCCGTCTGCCCCTTGTCCACGGTGGATACGCCGGTATTCACCATGGCAAAGACGGCTGAGCCGAAAACCAGCGTGAAGCAGATAACGGACACAATCGTCCCGGGGATGGAAAGTCCCCCGAAGATGATGTAATAGAGAACCATCAGCAGCACCACCGTCGGCAGTCCTGTCACCAGCCGGATCATAATATGCGTCAGGCCGTTCGCCAGGCGGTTTCCTTTCCTGCACAGCAGGAAAACGCCGAAGCCGAGCGCTGTCCCCAGAAGGATGGACAGCACCGTAATCAGCAGCGTTGTGCCGATTCCTTCCAGAAGAAGCTTCCACCGGCTCTCCCGGATAAAGGTTTTCTCAAAGCTCGCCGCAATCGTGTCCCAGAAGGATTTTCCGGCAGCCGCGCTGGCACTGTCCCGCACCATTCCGGTCATCTCCACAACGAACAGCGTTTCGGAAAAGGGAATCGTTTTGCTGTTTTCCTCAGTGCGGTAAAGATTGGACATAATGCAGTCCACTTTGCCGGTAGCCGCCGCGGCGATGATTCCGCCGAAATCGATCACCTTGAACTCCACATCCGCGCCCAGCCAGGAAGCAAAGCGGGTTGCCAGTTCGATATCATACCCGTTGAGCTGTGTTCCGACATAGTAGGTATAGGGCATCGCTGTGCCGGCTGTAGCCACCCGCAGATGGTATTCCGGCCTCTCCGCCTTGGGAATCACGGGCATTTCATACTCGCCGCGGATCACCCAGCGGTTGAACATATCCTCCAGCGTACCGTCTGCCCGAAGCTCACGGATAAAGGTATTGATCTTCTCCTGCAGGTTCGGGATCTTTGTCGCCGGGGAAATCCCCACCGCAATATCATTTGCATGATAAGTTCCGTCCAGAAGCTTCACGTCTTTAGTCCCGTGCTCAATGGCAAGCTTCATCTCCATGCGCGCGTGGATAAACACATCCAGCCGGCCGTTGGCCACGTCCCGATAGCCCAGCGGGTAATCCGCATAGGGAATCACCGTCGCGCCCGGATAATCTTTTTTCAGCATATCATATTCAATGACGCTGCCGGACACGCCGATGCGGATTCCCGGTTCGGACAGCTGGTCCAGGGAGGTGATGGCTCTGGGTCCGCTCCCGGAGCATCCTGTCACCAGAAAAAACGCCATCGCAAGCAGGACAAAAATCCCCGCCGCCTTTCCGACTCTTCGGGTCGGACTGGTTTTGCATTTCTGTTTTTTTCTGTGCATGATTTCATCTCCGATCATCAGCATCACAACAGATTATAGCATGCGGAGCACGGTTTCAGGAACATCTGTTTGCCGGAGTA
>CAMJTZ010000217.1 GCA_946408865.1 uncultured Clostridia bacterium | reverse complement strand
GGGAAGTTTCCGAGGAAGAGTATCCGGCGCTCATGCGGCAGGTGGCGCATGATCTGGGTATGGATTTCTTTGATGATTCCACCTACCAGGCGAACCGCATGATGTACTGGGCGTCCTGCTCGTCAAATGGGGTCTTCGTTTTTGACGAATCCGTTGGCGCGCCGCTGCCGGTGGACCGGTACCTTTCGCGGTATGAGAACTGGAAGGATACGGCGCAGTGGCCTGTGTCTTCCAGGGAATCTGAAGTGGTGAAAAAGGCGGTTTGTGCCCAGCAGGATCCCCTGAACAAGGAGGGGCTGGTGGGCGTGTTCTGCCGGACGTTCTTTCCGGTGCAGACGGCGCTCGAAAAATTCCTGCCGGAGGTGTACGCCCCGACGGGGTCGGATGGAAGATGGGATTATATTCCCGCGGATTCCACCGCCGGCGTGGTGATCTACGACGATCGTTTTGTGTATTCGCATCATACGACGGATCCGGCCTGCGGGAAGCTGCTGAACGCCTTTGACATTGTGCGGATCCATCTGTTCGGGAATGATGAAACGAAGAAAAGCTACCAGGAAATGTGCGCCTTCGCCCTGCAGCAGGAGGAAGTGAAGCTCCGGCTGGACCAGGAGCGGCAGGAATCCATTGAGCAGGATTTCAGCGGATATTCCGCGGAAAACCGGGACTGGACGACGGCGCTGCGGTACAAGCCGAAATCCAGGGAACTGGAGAACTCTTCCTGGAATCTCATGCTGATTTTGTGCAATGATCCGGATTTCCGGAACTTTGCGTATAACGAAATGGCCCGGAAAGTCCAGGTGACAGGGGAACTGCCTTGGGACCGGCCGGAAGGGAACCGATTCTGGCGGGACGGGGATACGGCGCAGCTGAAGGTGCTGCTGGATAACCGGTATACCGATTTTACGGATCGTGTGCTGGAGGCCTGTTTCACGAAGGTGGCGGAAGACCGCAGGTTCCATCCCGTCCGGGATTACTTGAATGCTCTGCCGGAATGGGACGGTGTGAAACGTATTGAGACGCTTTTCCAGCGCTGCCTGCAGGCGGATGACACGCCGTATACCCGGGCGGTGGCGCGGAAGGTGTTCGCGGCCGCGGTGGCCCGGATCCTGCAGCCAGGGGTGAAGTTTGACTGCGTGCCGGTGCTGGACGGGGCGCAAGGCATCGGTAAGAGCAGCCTGTTCCGGGAACTGGCCGGGAACGAATATTACTCGGAAACCCTGTCGCTGACGGATATTTCGGATAAATCCGGAATGGAAAAATTGCAGGGGTACTGGATCGTGGAGATCGGGGAACTGGCCGGGATGAAGAAGGCGGACATCGAGAAGGTAAAAGCCTTTCTTTCCACGATGGATGACGCGTACCGCCCCAGCTACGGAAAGGTTGTGGAGAGTCATCCCCGCCAGTGCATCATTGTGGCGACGGTGAACGGGGACCGGGGATATCTGCGGGATACGACCGGAAACCGGCGCTTCTGGGTTGTGAAATGCCACCAGACGGAACAGGCAAAAAAGTTTTCCTTCTCCCCGGAGGAGCGGGACCAGATCTGGGCGGAAGCGATGTATCTGTGGGAAAACGGCGAGAAGCTGTTCCTGGAGGACGACCTGCTTTCCGAAGCGGAAACCGTGCAGCGGAACGCGATGGAGGAGGATGACCGGCAGGGGCTGGTGGAGGATTATCTCGAGATGCTGCTCCCGATGGAATGGCCGTCCATGGATCTGTATGAGCGCCGCCTCTGGTTTGCCGGGCGGGATGATCCGACCCAGCGGAAGGGAACCGTCCGGCGGGAGACGGTGACGAATCTCGAAATCTGGTCTGAATGCTTCGGGAACAATCCGTCCGATATGAAGGCCGCCGATACCTATATGATTGCGTCAATTCTGGTGAAGATCTCCGGCTGGGAGAAAACAAACCGACGGCAGCGGATTCCGATCTATGGCCAGCAGCGGCTGTATAACCGGGTGGCTGTGACGGACGGGACAGTTCTTCCGGTTCTCTCTGGTGATCCGGATGCTTCCGCTTTGCAGGACGCGGCAGAGCTCTTTCCCTTCCTGGAGTGACTTCCGTCACGGAAGGGGTTTCCGCCGCCAGGATGTGACAGGTTGTGTGACATTGGATTTTCAAGGCTTCCGGCCTTTTTCCGTCATGGCGGCGGAGCCTGTTTGTTACAGGTTGACAAGTGATTTCCATTATGTACTTTCGTTTGTTCTATACCGGTTGCTCCGCAGCGTGCATATGTGTGTCTGTGCGCGCGCATATAGGAAATTTTCGTTGTTGCGTCCCCGCGTCACAGTCGGGGTGAAATGGATGGAGGGTTTCCATGAGGGAAAGTGTTCTTGAACGTCAGCTTGTGCGCAGGGTCGCCCAGTCGGGGGGCCTTGCCCTGAAGTTTGTGTCTCCCGGTATGGCGGGGGTTCCGGACCGGCTGGTGCTTCTGCCGGATGGAAAGATCGCCTTCGCTGAGATGAAGGCGCCCGGAAAGAAGCCGACCTCTCTGCAGCGGTTGCGGCACGGACAGCTTCGGGATCTTGGATTCCGGGTGTTTGTGATTGATTCGAAGGATAAGATTGGAGGGATGCTGGATGAAATATATTCCGCATGATTACCAGACCTACGCGACGGATTTCATTCTGAGTCATCCCGTTGCGGCGATCCTTCTGCAGATGGGTCTGGGGAAGAGCGTGATCACGCTGACGGCGA
>CAMJTZ010000216.1 GCA_946408865.1 uncultured Clostridia bacterium | reverse complement strand
CCTCAGGCAGGGAGCATTTTTACGTTCAGCGCAGGCGCGCCAGAAGCAGCGGCCCGTTTTCCTTCAGCCACCGGTCCCGGCGATCATAATCCGGGAAAACACGGAGGATTTCCGCGTAGAACGCCGGGGAATGATCCATATGTTTCCGGTGGCAGAGCTCATGCACCACAACGCTGTCAAGCACTTCCGGCGGAGCGAGGAGCAGGAGACAGTTGAAGCTGAGGTTTCCCTTCGCGGAGCAACTGCCCCAGCGGGTCCGCTGCATCCGGAGGGTAATCCGGCCGAAGGTCACACCCAGAAGTGATGCGTAATGGGCTGTGCGCTCCGGAAAGACGATCCGCGCCTGCTGCAAAAGAACGCGCCGTTCCGCTTCCGTGAGGACCGGAACGGATTGCTTCATTTCCTCCCGGGCTCTGGCTTTTTCCAGGTGGGATTCAAGCCACGGCCGCTTCCGCTCAAGGAAACCGCGGATCTCCGCGGCGGAGACATACCACGGTGCGCGGACCAGCGGGCGGCCGTCCCGGATTTCAAGACAGAGCGTCCTGCGGCGGGAACGGATTATTTCAACGCGCAGATTATCCAGGTCCATGACATCATACTCCGGTTCATTCTCAGGAAGTTATTCTATCACAGGACAAAAAATGAGACAAGTCAACGCAAAAGATGCATAGACAGCAGGAGGACGGGATCCGGTAAAATATGTATGATGGGATTTTTAATTTTCTTGAAGCAGGGGGAAGCAGATGAAAAAGCAGGAATCCGTTTTTCGCATCAATCAGGAAGGCTATGTTCCGGGGCTTCCGATCCACGCCGTGCTGCTGACCGGCGGAGAGGTCCGGGTGACGAATCCGGAAGGGAAAACGGTCTTCACTGTTCCGAAGGGAGAACTGCGAAAAGACGACGCCTCCGGGGACTGCGTGCGCATGGCGGTCATCCCGCCGCTGGAAGCGGGAGAATACACGCTGGAGAGCGGGGAGGAACGCCGGACTTTCTCCGTACGCCCCCGGGCCTGGCAGGACGTTTCCGACGCGCTGATCAAAGGTCTTTATTTCCAGCGGTGCGGATGCGTTCTGGATCCTGCCTTCGCAGGCATATACCATCATCCGGCCTGCCATACGGCACCGGCGGTTGAATGGGAAGACCGGACATTTGTACGCAAGGTGTCAGGCGGCTGGCATGACGCGGGAGACTACGGAAAATACACCGGACCGGGAGCGGTTACGGCGGCCCATATGATTTACGCCTGGAAATTGTTTCCGCAGGGCTGCTCAGACGCGCTGAACATTCCCGAGAGCGGGAACGGGATTCCGGATATCCTGAATGAAGCAAAATACGAACTGGACTGGCTGCTGGAAATGCAGCGAAGCGACGGCGCATTTTACCACAAACTGACCAAGGCGCAGTTTGCGCCGTTCATTATGCCGCAGGATGACCTGGAAACGGAGTACCTGATGCCGGTTTCCCACTGCGCGACAGCTGCCGCCTGTGCCTGCCTGGCGCTGGCCGCCCGGGTATGGCAATCCTTCCGCCCGGCTTTTGCCAACCGTGCGCTGATTGCGGCGGAACGCGCGTGGAACTGGCTGCAGGCGCATCCGGACTTTGTCCCTTACCGCAATCCGGATGGGGTACGCACCGGATGGTACGGGGATATGAGCGACCGGGATGAACGGTTCTGGGCTGCATGTGAACTGTACGCCGCAAGTGGCGAGGAAGATTACCGTACAGCGGCGGAGCAGCTGTATCACGGCGGACTGAACCTGACAGCTTTCGGATGGGCGGACGTCAGCGGACTCGGCGCATTGTGCTGCCTGTTCGACCTGAAGCAGAAAGGCGGAAAAGTGCTTTACGGACAGCTGAAAGAAGATTTTCTGCGCCAGAGCAAACAGATTTTCGAATACACGAAGGAATCCGGTTACGGCACCGCATTGCCAGCGGACCGCTACGGATGGGGGAGCATTCTGCCGATCATGAGCGGCGCAATGAGCATGATTCTCCACTGGCGGCTGACCGGTGAGGAGGAAATGCGGGACAGTGCGCTCAGGCAGTGGCACTATGCACTGGGAATGAACGCACTGGACGTGTGTTTTGTGACCGGATACGGCACAAACCGCGTAATGCATCCGCATCACCGGCCTTCGGGAGCAGATGGCATTGATGATCCGGTTCCGGGTCTGATTGCAGGCGGGCCGAACGGGAATCACAATTATCCGCAGACAAAAGAGAAACTGCAGGGCCTGCCGCCGGCCAAGTGCTACCTGGACGAACTGCCCTCCGCCGACACAAATGAGATCGCGATTTACTGGAATTCCCCGGCGATTTTCACCGGTGCGTTTGTGAATCAGATTTCCACTTGACAAACTGTGAATGCCCCCGTATAATCTTATCTGTTGCGGGTACAGGGGCATGGTGTAATGGTAACACGTGGGTCTCCAAAACCTTTGTTGAGGGTTCGAATCCTTCTGCCCCTGCTGCATAAAAGAGCCTTGAAACCATCGCGTTTCAAGGCTCTTTTTTACGTACAGCCAAGTCACTCCAAATGCAGCAACTGATCAAAGCCGGTCTGCTCCAGAATTTCTCTGACAACATCATTGATTCCGGTCAGTGTAACGCCGTTTTTACTCTCCTTGTGCATCATAAGCATCACACGGAGTCCGGCAGATGAAATATAATCGAGCGCGGAGCAATCAATCCGAACCGTATTGATCGGACGGACTTCT
>CAMJTZ010000215.1 GCA_946408865.1 uncultured Clostridia bacterium | reverse complement strand
AGAAACGGTGTACAGGACCTTCGATTTCAGCACCGCCGCCGTGACGGACAACCGCGGATGGGAAGCGAAGATCAACGCCGAAACAGCTGATGCGACAGCGGAACTGAAGGAAGGTTCCTATATCATCGAGATCAAAAATCCCGGAAACGGAGACGGAGACGTGCAGCTGGCCAAGGCGGGATATCCGCTGAAAGCAGCGGACTACAAGATCAAGATCTGGGCAAAATCCACCAAGAAGACCTATGCGCATATCCTGGCCCGGAATGAGCAGGCGGAAGGCTGGGAAACCTTCGGCGGCGCGTTCAATGTGGAAATCGGACCGGAAATCGCTCCCCTGGAGCTGAACTTCACTTCCCCCGGCGAGGGCAGCGCGGAACTGCTGTTCAACCTGGGCAAGATCACCCCGAATCCGGACAACGCGGAAGACACCACACCGGAAGATTTCAAAGTCACCATTGACAAGATCGAACTGTATGAAATCTCCGGCGAGGAGACCCAGGTTCCGGACTATACCCCGGACTTCACCGCCGGCGAAGGCGTGGCAGTCACGACCAGTGAAGAAGCGACGGGAAGCGTCGGCTTCGCTGACGGCAAAGCGACGGTGACCATCGACACCTATCCCAATGCGGACGGCGGCGTATGGAGCGTCAAGGCTGACATCCTGCTGGGCGACACGAAGGTCGAGAAGGGCAAGAAGTATTTCTACAGCTTCAAAATGACGGCGGCCAACGGCCAGGGCGGCGAAGCACTTGTGGAAAGTGCGGAAAAAGGTTGGGAAAACCGGGCAAACTTCAATGGCATCAGTGCCGGTGCCGGGGAGGAAGCCATCATCTCCAGCGTCTTCACCGCGGAAGCAGACGTGGATGATCCCGTGATCCGCCTGCAGATCGGTAATCCTCCGGAAGGCGCCACGAGCAACAGCATCGTGATCAGCGACGTCGTCTTCGGCCATGTGGAGGGAGACAAGGAAACCCATAAGACAACAGATGCGTTCATGCCTTTCGGCCCGAATACGGCCAACGCGACAAATCCCGCCTGTCCGTGGCAAACCTTCAACGGAACGGATGAGGAGAACGAGCGCGGTGTCGGCACCATCTGGGCGGACAATGGCAGCTTCTTCTACCGGATCGACAACGGCGGTACCGTCGACTGGCACGACAAGCTGATCTGCGGTTTCGGCGGCAACCCGCTGACACTGGCCTCCGACAGCTACTACACCGTGGAGATCACCGCCAGAGCGACCCAGCCGGTATCCTGCGGCGTGTTCCTGAACCCGATGGGCGGCTGGGATCCCCGCTTCTCTGAGGGCATGGACCTGACGACGGAATTCCAGACCTTCCGCTTCTCCACAAAGGATACGTTCGTGGTGGACATGGACTTTGAGCTGCTGTTCCAGTTCGGCTCTGAAGCACTGTCCAAGATGGGCGAGGTCACGATTGAATTCCAGAACATGACGATCTACCAGATGTCCGTTCAGTAAGCAGTAAACGAACCGCAGGGAGGATGGATCCGTTCATCCTCCCTGTCCTTCTTTCAGGAGGTTTATGATGAACAAGAAAAGACTGGCCCTTCTGCTGGCCCTGCTCCTGGCATGCATAACGCTGGCGGGATGCCAGAACACACAGAACCAGAACGCGCAAAGCACTGCTACCGAGGTTCCGTCGGTCGCTGCCACCGAGGCTCCTGCGGCTGCTGACATCGCTGCCCCGGAAAATGGGGAACCGTTTGCCGTCGTTGATAACGACAAGGATTTTTCCGCGCTGCGGACACCCGGAAGCCAGGAGGAAGCCTATGAATACAGAACCTTTTTCAGGCCTGCCGTCGACGGAATCAACCAGCCTTATGTAGGGGACACGATGCCCTATTATGAGGACGGGACCTGGTATATCTATTACCTGAAAGAGGGCGGAGACTCATACAACCACTCCATTTATCTGGCGACGACAAAGGACTTTGTGACCTATACCGAATACGACGATCCCATCCTGGAGAGCAGCCGCAGCGGCGGGCAGGACGGATGGGCAGGTACGGGGTCTGTTGTGAAGGTAAAGGATACCTATTATTTCTTCTATACAGGCCATGCTTCTTCCGATATCTATGAGTATATGGAAAAAATCATGGTAGCGAAGGGAACCGCTCCGGACAAGTTTGAGAAGGTGGAAGGCTGGGAGATCACACCGCCGGCTGAACTGGGACAGAAGCGGGATTTCCGGGATCCGCAGGCATACTATGACGCAGAGAACGACGTGATCCACATGACGGTGACTGCCGCGCAGGACGGAAAAGCCCGGATTCTCAAATATACCCTGAGCGGCGATCTGCAGAAAGCCGATTACGACGGGATCATATTCACGAATACGGCGGCGGAAAACTTCTGGAACCTGGAGTGCAGCGACACGTTCCGGATCGGGGATAAGTATTATCTGACCTATTCCGCACAGGACGATACCCTCTGGTACGCGATGTCTGACACTCCCTACGGCCCGTACGGGGAAGCAAAGCGGCTGGACGGAAAGCTCTTCTATGCCGCGAAGCACGTGGAAAATGCGGATGGTTCCTACATGGTCGGCTGGGCACGCCGGAGCGAATCGCCCTCCTCCACATCGGAGGTATCCGGCTGGGCGGGCAACCTGGCGGTACAGCAGCTGAAACAGAAAGAAAACGGGGATCTGGCACTGGTTCCGGTAAAGACCATGGAAGCCCAGTTTGACAAAAGGCGGGAATTACTGATCGATCAGGATCAGATTGAGACCCGCGCCGGATCCCGCTACAGCTACACAGACGCATTTACGGCTTATGAAAG
>CAMJTZ010000214.1 GCA_946408865.1 uncultured Clostridia bacterium | reverse complement strand
ATCATGAAAATTGATGAAAGCATCCTCAGTAAACTCACCGGCGAGCAGAAGAAAAAAGCCCTGGCCGCAAAAACGCCGGAAGAGCTCCTGACCGTCGCAAAAGAAACCGGATATGAACTGTCCCGGGACCAGCTGGATAAGCTTTCAGGCGGCTGGGATTGCCCTTTCTGCGGTATACAAGTTGTCTGCGATGAGGATGAACAATCCTGAGGGATTCTGTCAATATGAAAACAGAGGAGATGATGCAACATGACGATTAAAGAAATGCGGGAAATCAACAAGCTTTCCCAGTCCGCCCTGGCGAAAGCCCTGGGCGTGAATCCCAGAACGATCTCCAGGATCGAGAACGGGCAGCTGAAAGTCAGTCCGAAGATGGCGGAAAAAGTCTGGGAAATGTACAGGGTATCCCTGGATGTGCCGGTTCAGGAAAAGAAACGCGCCAAGAAGGCTCCGCTGCGGGTGATTATTCAGTCTCCCTATGGAGGAGAAATCACGCCGGAGGAGATTGCGGCGAAGATTCCGGAACAGGCCACGGACGTGTATGTACGGGTGGATCAGAATAAGCTCTGGTGGCTGAAAAATGATGAAGAATATGGTTCCGTGAGTATCTGGGAGTAAATTTCATCCGGAATCGCTCCTGAATTCCGGACAGGTTTCTATTACAAAAAACAGGATCTTAATTCCGCTGCCTTCCCGCCAATAGCGGCCTGGCGATATGCACATTGAAAAACTCAATCAGGGGACCCATAAAGAACGCTGTAATGATCGTTCCCACGCCTACGAATTCCGGCACCCGGCTCCAGGATCCGCCCCCGATCAGGAAAACCGCGGTTCCCAGCACGACGCACACAAGATCCGTCGCGATCCGGATATACTGGAACTTTCCCCACTTCCATTTGCCGGACATGGTTATCGCCACGGAGTCATAAGTGGAAACGCCAAGATCGGCGGTCATGTACAGTGCGCTGCCGATGCAGATCACAACAATCCCGACAGCGAGGAACAGGATCCGCAGTCCGGTGCCCGGCGCCGGGAACCATCCCTGAAGGGTTTCGAGCGTGAACTGGGTAATATATCCGAGCAAAAACAGGTTGATAAAAGTCGCAATGCCAATGTTATGCCGGTTGAAAACCAGGCTGAAAACCAGCAGAACGCCGTTGACGATCACATACAGCGTTCCGAAGGGAATCGGAATCAGCTGGTCCAGCCCGCTCATCAGGCTCTGAAACGGATCCACGCCGAAGGCTGCCATTTTGAAAAAGCCAACGGCAATCGCACAGATGATAACGCCGCACAGGGACATGCCGATTCTGCGTGCAAGGATTTTGTTCATTTTCATCCCTTTTCTCCTTTACTGGGGTCCGGAAAATTCAAAGCTGCCGCTTCCAGACAAACAGGCCTTCGCCGGACGCGATCTTTCGGATCATTGCCAGCAGGGGCTTGTCCGGGACTGTTTTCCGGAACCCGCCCGGGCAGGATATCGATAATCCAGTATGGCTTCTCCATGATTTCATCCGGATTCATCTGGTTTCACCTCACAGGGATTATATCATGAACTTCCGCGTTTCTGAAGGAGAGAAAAAAGATCTGCCGGTTTTCGCAGAGCTGATCCGGGCGGCAAGACAGAATAAAAGAAGGGCGGCCGAAGCCGCCCGGGAACCGGTTTACTCTTCAGGCATAAATCTTGTCAGGATTTCATCCAGCTGCATGGCGGCGATTCTGGCGTCATATTGTTCGAGCACCTCTGACGTCTGTGCCTCACAGCCGTAATTCCCGGCGACAGTAACGGAAAAGCCTTCAGTTTTCCGGAGAATTTCCGCCAGCGTTTCATACAGGATGGCGGCCCGCTGCTGATGATAGGAGGAGGTCACGAGGGTAATCGTATCGATCCCCTGGCTTTTCAGAATCGCGAAAGTGTTTACAGCGTTATCCAGCGTTGTCATGGCGCTTTCATCCGTAAAGATTCTTTCCGGCGCGATTCCGCAGTTCCGGACAAGATAGTCTTTCATCAGGCCTGCTTCGGTATGGCCTTCCGGATTGTTATCGCCCGTTGCGCCGCCGGAGCATATCAGAACGGAATCAGGGAAGGCTTCTGCCGCTGCGGCAGCGGCATCACACCGCGCTTTCAGTTCCTCCTGCATTGCACCGTTTTCCAGCTCAAAGCCCAGCACCACAAAGGCGTGCTTTCCGCTGACCGGCAGCGCTTTGGGATCATCCTTCCCGTTGATAAAAAGGCGGTAGTCCGGGCTGAAATAGATTTCGTTCCATTTTTCGAAGATGAACGCAGCCAGCTCATTCTCTGCCAGCGCTTTCATGTCGGCTGCGACCCGGTTCTCCGCTTCCTGTTCCGCGGCGAGATCTGAAAGGAGCGTGCTGAGATCCGCCGTCCGCGCTTCTTCCTCTTCCGTTTGTTCCGGCTTGCTGTGGCTTTCAATCCACAGATCCCAGGTGTTCTGTACGCCGTTTTTTCCGGCATACACCAGTGTATAATACGGCTTTGCGTCCTCATAATCCCCCGTGGCGCGGCAGAGGATGCAATAGACATCCTGCTGCTGCCCCAGGAGCGCGACCGGTTCATATGCGGCGTCCGCCAGTTCCGCCTTCGCACTTTCAAAAGCGGCCCGCGCGTCTTCTGTTATCTCTGCGGTTTCGGTGATGGTCCAGCCCGGAGTTTCTTCTTCACTTTCCTCGGCCGGAGCTGTCCCGGACAGGCAAAGCAGCAGGAGTGAAACGATCACAATTCTGAACAGGTGTTTTTTCATCATGCGGGTACTTCCTTTCGTTCGGATATGTGTTTTTCACAAAAGCGCTGAAATCAATCCCATT
>CAMJTZ010000213.1 GCA_946408865.1 uncultured Clostridia bacterium | reverse complement strand
TGCTATACTGCCTGAGACTCCGGGAAACAAGGACTCAGGCCGGGCACCTCTCGATGCTGCATGACGGAACGCCGGAGATGCTTGAAGGGCGGCTGACCCTGAACCGGGAAAGCATCCAGATTCCGAAAAGCATCCGGATCCGGAGGGCTTTCCTGGAAACAGGGGAGGAGGAACCGGTGCGGGTGAGCCTGGACGAGGAATGGGTTAGCGAAATGCCCCCGGAGGGGAGCCGGGTCCGTCTGGCGGCGGTGAACGGCTACATCGCCGGGATGGAGATCCTCGAAAAAGCGGAGGGATCGGGAGAAAACCGGAGCGGGTCCCGCCGGCCAGCTGCCTTGCGGAAAGCAGCGGCGGTGCTGCCACTGCTGGGAATCTGGGCGATGGCAGCCTTCTTTATCGGCAGCTTTGTGTTCTTCCAGCGGACGGATACTGACTTGAGCCACAAGATTACCATCTATATGGATGGGGAAGTCACGGGAGAGGCGAAGCTGGCGGCCCGGCTGGAAAAGGGACTTGGGAACCAGGTGCGAATGGTGCAGATCCATTCCTTCCGGTACTTCATGTTCGGTTCAGCCGCGCTGAAGGCGGGAGACCTGTTCATTGTTCCGGAAAGCGACCTGGAGCAGTATGCGGACTGGCTGGAGACCGGGGAGAAATGGACGGTTTACGACCCGGCAGGCGGAACCGCCGCGGCGGGGGACGTTTTTCTCTACAACAAAAACGAAGTGTACTATCTATACATCGGGGCGGAATCAGTGCACCGGGTGGACGGACTGGCCCAGCAGGCGGCGGAGCTGCTGATTTACATGGAGACTGAAAAGGAGGAAACCAAATGAAAGGACGGCTTTTGATCATGGCGCTGCTGACACTGTGCCTGTGTCTGCCTGCTTTCGCAGGGGCGGAGAGCGCTTCCGAGACGTTGTATGTGAAGAAGGTGAAGAACCTACCGGAGAATTTCTTCTTTGGGATGGACATCTCCAGCGTGCTGGCGGAGGAAGCCAGCGGCGTGAAATACTACGACTTCGACGGAAACGAAACGGACTTGTTTCAGCTGCTGGCGGACAGCGGAATCAACTTGATCCGGGTACGGGTATGGAACAGCCCGTACGATGATGAAGGGAATGGATTCGGCGGCGGAAACTGCGACATCCGGACCGCGGTGGAGATCGGGAAACGGGCTACGGCTTGCGGGATGAAGCTTCTGGTGGATTTCCACTACTCCGACTTCTGGGCAGATCCCGCCAAGCAAATGGTGCCCCGGGCCTGGGCGGGTATGGATATCGACGAGAAGGAAATTGCTCTGTACGAATATACCCGGGAGTGCATGCAACAGCTGAGGGACGCTGGAGTGGACGTGGGCATGGTGCAGGTCGGCAACGAGACTAACGGCGTCCTGTGCGGGGAAAAGATCTGGCGGGATATTGCCCACCTAATGGACGCGGGAGCCCGCGGTGTCCGGGAAATCTATCCGAAGGCGCTGATCGCGGTGCATTTCGCCAATCCCGAGAACCCGGACAGCTACCGGACCTATGCCTCCAAACTGGCCTATTACGAGCAGTACGGCCTGATCCAGTACGATGTGTTCGGCACATCCTACTATCCCTACTGGCACGGAACACTGGAAAACCTTTCCGCGATCCTGACGGAGATCGCCCAGACCTATGGCAAGAAAGTCATGGTGATGGAGACCTCCTACGCCTTCACGGCGGAGGACACGGACTTCTTCGCGAACACGATCGGGGACGGCGGCGGGATCATCAAGGACTACCCCTTCACGCCCCAGGGACAGGCGAACTGCATCCGGAACATCACAGACACGGTCGTGAACGGGACGCCGGCGGGCATCGGGGTCTGCTGGTGGGAAGGCGCGTGGATCACCGTCGGAACGGAGAGTTGGGAGGAAAACCACGAAAAGTGGGAGACATACGGATCCGGCTGGGCTTCCAGCTATGCCAGAGCATACGACCCAAAAGACGCGGGGAAATGGTATGGCGGCAGCGCGGTGGACAACCAGGCCTTCTTTGACGCGGAAGGAAAGCCTCTGGAATCCCTGAAGGTTTTCCGACTGATGCGGGAAGGCAATGAGATCACGCCGAAGGCGGACGCGCTGGAGGAACCGGAGGTGATCTGCGACCTGAACATGCCTCTGGAACTGCCGGAAACCGTGAACGCGATCATGACGGACGACAGCCGGCAGGCGGTGCCGGTTACCTGGAAGCTGACGGAGGAGGAAGACCGGCAGATGCACGCCGGCGGGCCGAAGCAGTACACCATTACAGGCGAGGCGGAGGGCCGGGAGGCGAAGTGCTACGTCTCCATGGTCGAATACAACTACATGACGGACTACAGCTTTGAAGAGGACAGCCGGGCATGGATAATTACCGACCTGAAGCAGGCAGACGAGCTGTACATCGAGGACAAAAAGACGGACTCCCTGACAGGATCGAAGCACCTGCACTTCTGGAGCGCGAAGCAGGACAGCGTGGAATTCACACTGGAGCAGACGGTGAGCGACTTGCCAGAAGGTAAATTCAAGCTCCAGGCATCTGTCATGGGCGGCGACTGCGGCGAGACAGATATCTATGCCTACGTCAAAATTGACGGGGCGGAGGCCGCCCGGTCAGAGCAGATACCGATTACCGGATGGAACAACTGGAACACGGGGATGATTCCGGAATTCACCCATCCGGTGGGCAGCGAAGTGACGGTCGGCATCTATGTCAAATGCCAGGGACAAGGGAATGGCGCCTGGGGAAAAATCGATGACGTATTGTTGAATTCGGTGCAGTAAAAGGTGTTCGGGCCACAAGATATTGAAAACGATACCAATTACGTAAAATAAAGGGTTTCCGGAAAAAT
>CAMJTZ010000212.1 GCA_946408865.1 uncultured Clostridia bacterium | reverse complement strand
CGCGCTGGCATGGCCGGGCAGTTCGATCTCCGGAATAATCTCCATTCCGTTTTCCGCCGCGAAAGAAACAATCTCCCGGATATCCTCCCGGGTATAATATCCGCTGTTGTTTTCCGTCCCGGAAACGCCGCCGAAAAAGGTCCGGCCCCGGACGGACCCGACCTCTGTCAGCCGCGGGTATTTCCGGATCTCCACCCGCCAGCCCTGGTCATCCGTCAGGTGCCAGTGCATCACGTTCATTCCGCAGAGCCGGGCCGCGGCAATCAGTTTCCGCACATCCGCCGGTTTCATGAAATGACGCACGGAATCCAGCATGAATCCGCGGTAACTGAACATCTGATTCTGCATCTTCCTGTTCCTTACTGATTCTGCAGCAGCAGAATAATCTTGCTTTTGATCAGGTCGAAGGCGACATCGTTCATGCCGCTGTTGATCACGATATCCGCCATGGCCCGGGTGGGTTCCACATACAGGTAATGCATGGGTTTCACGGTGGTCAGGTACTGCCTGGCGATGCCTTCCACGTCCCGTCCGCGTTCCTTCACATCCCGGATCACCCGGCGGAGAATCCGCTCGTCCGCGTCCGCTTCTACGTACACCTTGATGTCCAGCAGATTCCGCAGTTCCTCATTGTGAAGCACGATAATCCCCTCCACAAGGATCACATCCGCCGGGCGGATCACGACCGTTTCCGAGGAGCGGTTATGCACGGTATAGTCGTATACCGGGCACTCGACTTCCTGCCCGTCCCGCAGCGCCTGGATATGCCGGATCAGCAGGTCCGTCTCAAAGGCGTCCGGATGATCGTAATTGATTTTCTTCCGTTCTTCAAAGGGCAGGTCGTCCCTGCGCCGGTAATAGTTGTCGTAATAGACCACTGAAACCTTATCGCCGAATGTTTCCTTCAGCCGGTTGGTAAAGGTGGATTTTCCGGAGCCGGTGCCACCGGCGATTCCGATAAAGACAGGTTTCCTCACAGAGCCTTCCTCCCCTCTCTTTCTGTCAGCATAATCCATATTTCCTTTCTTTGCAAGGCCTGAATCCAATTCACCTGCTTGTGTTTTCCTCCCCGCTGGTGTACTATATCTTGTTGTCAGAGAAAACAACCGGAAATACGTCAGAAAGGAAAGAGGCGGCAATGAACCAAACAGAAGCGCCGAAAGCGCATCCGATCCTGGGCATCGTGCTGGGCCTGTTGGGGATTGCCGCCGCCCTGGCTCTTTGCCTCTTCACCGGCATGATCGGCGGCATGATCGCCGGCGCGCTGGGTTTTTCCGCTTTCCTGCTCGGCGTATCCGCCCGGCGAAGCAACAAAGGCTCCGGCGCCATCGCCGCCGGAGCACTGGCCATCGGGCTGGCCGTGCTGCTCACCGTCGGCTCCGTGAACACCTTCACGGAAATCCACCAGGAAGCTGCAAACTACGCGGAAGAGGCCCCGCTGTTTGTCAAATCCCTCAGCAAGCCCTATTTCGGCATCATCGGAATGTACTTCAACATGCCGAAGGATGAGGGCACCCTCCAGGAACTGGTGGATCAGTTCCACCTGATCGAAGAGCGGCTCCAGGCCGCCCGGGACGCAAAAAGAGCGACACCGACCCCGCAGGCCGCCCCGTAATCCTGAAGCGCTGAAAAACCTCCTGCAGCAGCAGGAGGTTTTTGATTGGTTGATCTTATTTCAGCAGGATAGCGCCGGCCAGCAGGAGTGCGCAGAACAGAAATGCGCCCAGATCCACTGCCGTAAAAGGATATTTTTTGTATCCGGAAGTTCGGGTCCGCAGCCGGAAACCGCGCACCTCTGCAGCTGCAGCTGTCTGATCCGTCCGCCGGACGGAAGAAATCAGCAGCGGCGCACACAAAGGAAGAATCATCGAGAATTTCTTCAGTCCCCGCGCTTTGTCAAACGCCACGCCGCGCGCGGTTTGCGCTTCCATGATTCCGGCCATCTCCTCCAGGAACTGAGGAACAAAGCGGATCGCTGTGGAAAGTGTGAACGCGTACTGATACGGCACATGCAGCACCTGTACCAGGGAGTTGGTCAGGTCTGTCACACGGGTCACCGCCAGCACCAGCGCCAGCGGCATGCAGATCACAACCAGCCGGATAACGACCCGGGCTGCCGTCAGCAGTCCCTGATCCGTGATAATCCAAAAGACCGGACTGCCTTCCCGGACCAGCAAAATCTGCAGCACAAACAGAAAAACGGCAATCTTCAGCAGGCCCTTGAAAATCGTCCAGGTCTTTCCTGCCACGCCGGCAATGACGCCGATCAGGAGGTCCACAGCAAGGAGTCCCGCCAGATAGAAAAGATTTCCGGAGATAAAGGCTGCAATACAGATTATAATTGTCAGGACGATTTTGGCTACGGGATTCATGCGGTGGATAACGGAATTACCCGGCACATACTGGAACAGATTAGTCTTCATGCCGTTTTCCTCCTTCCGCGCGGCGGGCAAGCACGGCGTCAGCCATGGTTTCCGGCGTATCCGCCTGTTCAAATCCACCGCCCAGGCGCAGGGAGAGGCCGATCATCTGCGGCGGCAGGATCGACGCTTTTTCCATCTGTGCTGTATCCCGGAAGATTTCCCTTACAGGACCGTCCGCCAACACTTTTCCGCCGGCCATCACCAGTGCACGCTGCGCGTAATCCAGCACGATCTCCATATCATGGCAGACCATTACAACCGTCACCTGCTGTTCCTGATTCATCCGGCGGATCCGGTCCATAATATGGCAGCATTCCAGATAATCCAGGCCGGTGGTCGGCTCATCCAGGATCAGGATCTCGGGTTCCACTGCGAGAATGGAGGCCAGTGCGACGCGCTGCCGCTGTCCGCGGCTGAGAGAGAAAGGCTCCTCGTCGCCGGAAAAGCCGAAATCCTTCAGCACTTCCTCGCACCGGGCGTTCAGCGCTTCCTCACTT
>CAMJTZ010000211.1 GCA_946408865.1 uncultured Clostridia bacterium | reverse complement strand
CGTCCAGGCTGTCCAGGGTAATCTCCGCGCACAGGAAAGCGTTGCTTTCGTCCGTGATGCCGGGTGTGGAAAACGCGCAGGGGTTCAGGACGCGGACGCTGTCGCTTTCCTTCACCGTCAGCCCGGTCTCCTCCCTGATCTCCCGCACCGCGGCGGTAACCAGCGGATTTTCACACTGCCTGTCCTCCGGATCCAGCAGTCCCGCCATGGGGCTGAGCAGGAACTGTCCGACCGGATAGCGGTATTCATAGGACATCAGCAGCCGCGTCTCATTCCCGGGCAGGTGCAGCACCACCGCGATCGTCACCGCGTCCGGCAGCATTTCCCGGAATGCGTCGTCGGTTTTCCCGACCACCAGGTCGTCTTTGTCCCGCCGGGAAGCCTCAAAATAATGTTTTCCCTTCGCGTACTGCAGGTCGTAGCATTTCAGGAACCGTGTTTCGTACAGCGTCTCGATCCGCCGCTTGTCAATCTCCCTGTTCATACAGGCTCCTCCCCGTACTTTCATCAGGCCCCGAGTTCATCCAGCATCTGCTGCGGGTTGTCCGCCGCCTTCACTTTCGTGAACGCCCCGGCAATCATCCCGTCCCCGTCAATCAGGTATGTCGTACGGACGACGCCCATCGTCGGTTTTCCATAGTTCATCTTTTCCTTCCAGACATCATACGCCTGGATGACGGTCCGTTCCGGATCGGACAGCAGGATGAACGGCAGGCTGTATTTTTCCTCAAATTTTTTGTGGCTGGCCACGCTGTCCTTGCTGATCCCGATCACCACAGCGCCTTTTTCCAGGAACTGCGGATAGCGTTCCGCGAACCCACAGGCCTGCTTTGTGCATCCGGAAGTCATATCCTTCGAGTAGAAGTACAGGATCACTTTCTGTCCCCTGAATTCTGAAAGGGAGCGTTCGTTTCCGTTCTGGTCCTGCAGGGAAAAGTCCGGGGCCTTGGTTCCGACGTTCAGCATGGGATTCCCTCCTTGTATCTGTTTTCTGCGGAAACTGCCCGTATGGCGTTCTCGTTCAATGACCCGTTCATTTTACGCTGATCCGCGCATGACGATCAGCCGTACAGGATAAACTCATCCGGTTTCCTGATGCCCGCTTTTCTGATTATAGCATAAAACCGCCGGACCCGGTCATTTTGTATCCGCTTTATATACCGGGAAAATGAAAAAACCGGAAGCGCAGGAAAACTGCGCTTCAGCATATAAACAACCCTCACCGCAGCGCGGACAGATGGTTCCCCGGCTGCTTTGAATAATAAACGAGCTTATTATTTCGCTTATACTGTACGATATTCGCTTAGGACACAGCCGATAATGCAACTGAAATTAGTTGCAGAAGGTATGACTGTGTGTTATACTTCTGACGAAGGTGTAAGAATGGGTCAAAAGCGATGAATATGGAATAAAAATCTTAATGCATAAACCGTATCCCAGAAAGGAACTGCTCGAATATCAGGTTCGGCAGCTCATTGAACAGTTGGAGCAGGAGGGATTAATTTGAATAATGTGATGGAATACAAAGGTTATGTTGGCAGTGTCGAGTTCTCTGAAAAGGACGGTGTTTTTTATGGGAAAGTGCAGGGAATTCGATCTCTGATTTCATACGAAGGGACGACAGCGAGTGGGTTGGTTTCTGATTTCCATGAAGCTGTGGATGATTATCTTGAAGCCTGTAAGGAGGAAGGCAGTTCCCCGGAAACACCATATAAGGGAAGCTTGAACGTTCGGTTTAAAAACAGTGATATTCACAGGCGGGCAGCAGTATATGCAATCATGCATGAACAGAGTCTCAACAGCTTCATTGAAGAAGCTGTTGAAGAGAAACTGGCCAGGGTTTAAAGAAGCTATGCAGTCTGCCGGCAATCCGGCATCAGAACAGATTTCCATATGAGCTATGGTGGTTTCTCCTTTATCTTTTTCAGGGATAGTGTCACTGAAAATGTCACTGATATAATGGAATCCTGAGCTGGGCCAGCCGCTTTGACGATGCCAGCTATGAAGCCAAGCATCTGGTAATTGCCCAGCTGGTGGACCGGATCGAGATCCGGAAGAATGACGGTTACGATATTACCATTCATTGGCGCATGACCGCAGACCAGTTCCTTGGGAGAAAGACGGAAGCAAGTGCCTGAAACAGGCCGAAACCCGCAGAGCTTATTTTTTCGAGCTCTGCGGGTTTTTTTGTTTTTGGAGAATATGGAGCGGTCTATTCTGCCTGAATCATATTTGAAGGGAAAGAAACCTGCCACTCATACTGTAAAAGATCTTCGTAGTCAGCCATCAGGTGGTTGGTGAATTCACCATAAATAATATATTGATCCATTTCTTCCGGCTGTACCGGGAAGATTTTTTCTATCCATTGCTCATCGCCTTCACGCCAATTGATACCCCAGATAAAATAAGGTTTATCTTTCAGCAACTGATCAAAGAATCCCGGAGCCCACATGACATCATTTCCATTATGGTCCCGCAAATTGATATAACTGGTATATCGGGCTATATCGGACATCGCATGCTCGTATTCCACTTTAATTGCATAATTTGATACATGAATCTGAACATGCAGGTTCCCGTCAAGCCAACCGATTCCGGAGAGTTCAATATCATCCGTTATTGGAATGTGCAGATTGTTTGCCGGATTCAGTATGTTCGGCAGGGTTTTTTCCATTTCCGACGCATTATCATCCCGGACAATTGCATCCACTCCGGATTCAGGCGGAGCCGTTACCGCTTCCGCTGTATAATCCTGGTCAGCCATCAAAGGCCACAGATCAAGCGTTTTTTGTTCAGAACCTCTTAATCCATTCACTCTGAAGGTAATTGTAGCAGAATCAAATAGAGTACCTTCTGGGAAAGACGACGATGTATATTCAAGATAAGATGCATAGACAGCCTGATGTGTTTCAGCATCAAAACTCAGCATTTCATCCGAAC
>CAMJTZ010000210.1 GCA_946408865.1 uncultured Clostridia bacterium | reverse complement strand
CCTTCCGTTATATTCTCCCTCATGCAAAACCATATCGCCAAGCGCTGCAAGATCGTTTCCGGCCAGGCAAAGTCCCCAGCCTGCGGTAACCGTATCCTTTGGATCCGAATACCACTCGTTTTTCCTGGGTCCCTTGTTCATAAAAAAGTTGAACTGGTCTTCCTTGCTGCTGTCACCGTGCAGCGTATGCTCAGGAATTCCAAGCGGGAGGAACAGATTCCTGTTCGCAAAACGGATACACTTCTCTCCTGCGGATCGCTCGATGATTCCGGCAAGTATCTGAATTCCGAGCGTAGCATACCGGAATTCCCCCGTGATCCCGTTTCGGCCGCCCAAGAAATCCAGCGCCGCTTTTGTCCAGTCATCCGAAGTGCACACTTTCTTCCAGGGCTCAGACTTTCCCTTATATGGCGCCGTCATGGTCAGAAGATGCTTCAGGGTAACATCATAGATTGTCTTTTCACCCTTCTTAACCCGATAGTCCGGAAAGAAATCAAGAACCTTCTCATCGATGCTCCTGATAAGGCCTTTATCAACCGCAATTCCGGCAAGCAAAGCCATAACGCCCTTTGTCACAGAATTAACGTTGACGGCATCCTCTGTTTTGTAACCCCGCCAGCTGGCTTCGTAAACAGCCCGGCCGTTCTTTACCGCATAAATCTGGCAAATATTGCTTTCGTTCCCTTTGCTTTCTGATACAAGCCTGTAAAATGCTTCCCTGTTCATCTTAACCTCCAATCCGGAGAACATGTCTGTTCAGATAAGATGCTAAGCGAATTAAAAATTGTTTTCAAGCAAAAAATTCCGAATTCTTTGCAATATGTGATCCTGATGATACGGAGCACATCGAAACTCCCCGGTGAAGTCTGATTTCTGAGGAGTTTTCATAAACTTATTCTTGCAGCATATTTTCATACCTCGTGAAGTATTTATAACGATATTTTACCAAAATCGCCGAGACATTGTCCATCCGGGAAAATTCCGCTTTCAACCGGGCGTTCGTGATCCCATATTCGTCGCAGGATACGCTTCAAAGCCGAATGTCTTCTTTCGTAAACGGTCGGATCTTACCCATATCAATTCTATGAATGATACCGAATGTTTCGGATTTGTCATTCTTAATGAAAATAGCACTCTCATCCTCCATGGCACAGACCGGCCGTTCCATGGAAACCGTCTTCATGCGCCGCAGCCGTTCCGTGTCGTCATAGCTGAAGTGGCCGATCATCGTGATATCCGCGAATCCAAGTCCTTCATACGGAACAAGGGATTCCCAGATATCCACCGTTGTTTTCCCCATGTTCATGGATCCGGTGCTGACGCCCAGGACCATTGCCGGACCGTCCCGGACGATCGCAAAGATCCCCTTGTCGCGCATCAGCTGCATCTGCTCAGCACAGACTCCGCCGCCCATCAGGAAAAAGCAGTCGGCCTCCCGGGCCTGCTTCTGTGCCTCGGCAGGTTCCATTCTGGCGTCAACTACGCAGAACCGGTCAAAGCCGATTCCGTATTCCTCGAACATTCCGTGCATCCCGGCGGCATCTTCGTCATTTTGCTGATAATCCGCCGGGCAGGCAGTGATAAATACGATACACCTGCGCACAGGCAGTTCTTTTTCCAGACGTCCGGCAATCTCATCTGTAAACCTGCGGTCCGGGAATCCGCTGAAAAAAGCGATTGCTTTGTTATTTCTCATCATAGTTTCCTCCATTCAGTTCTTTCTGCAATGTATCAGTTTCCGTCCGGTCCAGTTCCCTGTAGACCAGTTTCCGCAAGCGTGTAAAACTGATCAGCATCCCGGCAATCCCGACCACAAAAAACATCAGGCCGATCCCTGTACCTTTTCCTGTACCGATCAGTCCGGACAGGACCCGCTGCGCCGGTGAATCCGTCCCCATAAATGGTTCAAAAACCGTGTCCGCCAGCAGGCCGCCCAGCAGGAGCGCAACCGGAATTGTAAAATTCTGAAGAGTGCTCTTTGCGGAGAACACCCGGCCCTGCATCTCCATCGGGACCCTTTCCCGCATCAGGGTATCCATGTTTACGTTCATCACAGCCGCCAGCAGATAACTGCCGAATGCTGCAGTACACCATAGCCAGGGACGGGAAGTCAGGCTCTGAATCATGTTTCCGGCAAAAACCAGGCCGGTTGTAATAAAGATCAGCCTGGTTCGCTTTCTCACCGGTTTCATCGTGGTTGCCAGCAGGCTGCCGGAAAGCACTCCCAGTGCTGTAAAGCTTTCCACCATGCCCAGCACCTGCTGGTTATTGCCCGTCCTGCCCAGGATAAAAGGCGACAGCATCCCATCGTTGCCCAGTTTTGCCAGAAAGTTGATAACCGCCAGGAACAGGGTAATCCGCAGAATCGCCGTATGGTCCTTGAGATAGCAGATCCCCGCCAGGCAGGTCTTTGAGAAAGATTCCTTTTCCGCGTCCTGCCGTTCCGGTTCCGGAATCCGGATCAGGAACAACAGAACCAGGAAAGCGACGGCAAAAGTTGACAGATCAACCATCAGCACCAGATTCAATCCGCCGGAAGCCAGCAGCAGAGCGCCCAGTGCCGGAGCCAGTACGGACACTGCCGCTCCGCTGATGCCCTGCAGCCCTCCGGCCCGGGCATAATGCTCCTTCGGAACCAGCATGCTGACAGCGACAAAGGAGGCCGGCTCCTGGAAAGCATTCATAAAGCTGAGCAGGAAATTGATGATATACAGATGCCAGATCTGCAGCGCGTCAGTGGAATGCAGCACAAACACAGCCAGCGTTCCGCAGGCTGCCAGCAGGTCTGCAGTCAGCATGATCCGCTTTTTGTTCTGCCGGTCCACCACGCTTCCTGCCAGGAAACGGAAAAAGATGGTTGGCAGAAAAGTGCATACCGTCAGCAGGGTCACGCTGGACGCGGTTCCTTTCCGGCTGTATACCCAGATAATCACCGCATAATCCGTCAT
>CAMJTZ010000209.1 GCA_946408865.1 uncultured Clostridia bacterium | reverse complement strand
TGGATTACCGGGACGCGTATGGATATGCCAAGGGCCTCATGCGGGACCGGGACGCGGTGTCCCTGACCTACCGCTACCGTCTCCGCACCCTGCAGAGCGACCTGGACAAAGTTAACGAAAATATCGCCAATACGGAAACGCTCCTGAAAAACTACAAGAACAACGAAGTTTATGTCTCCATGCAGGAGTCAGACAGCGCCCGTACGACGAAGATGACCACAGCATATTATAATGAACTGGTTCTCCAGCAACAGGAAAATTACGTCAAGGCGGCTTCCCTGCGCACGGACATAGCGGAAATGCAGAACAAACTGGATCGCCTGTCCGGCTATACGAAGCAGGCGGAAATCAAGGACGCCGAAGCTGAAATTCAGAATGCGATTGTAAATGTGAAGAGCCTGTATGACAGTGTCCGGGCGCATATGACGGAGCTGTTCACCAGCCCGCTGTTTACAACCTATTCCGAGCACAGTGCGCCTCAGGGAGAAACGGTTAACTTCCTGACGGCCTCCGCAAAGAAGATGATTATCTTCGGTGCGGTGGGCGCAGTTGTCGCCTGCGGCTTGTGGTTCCTGGCGGCCCTGGCGCAGGAATTCCGGCGGAACAGCAAGGAGGAAAACGCTCCAAAAGCGAAAGCGGAAGGAAAGGAGGCGGCTGAAGTATGAAAAAGACACACTGGCTCCGAAACACACTCCTGACCCTTGTGGTCTGCGGTCTCGCCGGCCTGATTCTCGCGTTCGTTAAGTTTAACGCCAATCCCGGCCGCACCAGCACATCCTCTTCCATTGAGTTTTCTTTTGACGGAGCGGCAAACGGCGTAGCCCCGAACGGCTACCGGTATGATCTGAACGGCTTCACCTCGGAGGAGGTGCTGTCTGCCGCTCTGAAGGACGCCGGACTGGACGGAAAATATACGGTGGACCAGATCAAAGCCAATATCCTGGTTTCCGGCGTGTATCCGAAAGATATCGTCGAGCAGATGACGAAGTATGAATCCATCCTGACCGGCGATACCAGCAGGGTCAACGCGGTGAATTATCACGCCACGATGTATAATGTGACGCTGTTTAACGACTTTGATAAATCCATTGCCCACGGGGATCTGGAGAATCTGTTTTCAGCGATTATGTCAGAATTCCGTTCCCAGTTCGAGAAGACCTATTCCGTTGTTCTCGCGAAGGATGCCTTCCTGGAAAACCTGACGGATTATGACTACCCGCAGCAGCTGGAGCTGCTGAAGGGCTCTGTGGATCGTTATGTTGCATATGCTTCCCGGATGGCAGAGGATCATGCTGAGTTTATGCTGAATGGAGAAGGCTTCTCGGATATTGCTGTGAAATACGAGAATCTGAAGTCCAGCGATCTGGAGCGGCTTAGCGGTATTGTGACCATGAATGCCCTGTCCAAGGATCAGGACCGGATCGTAGCCCAATATGAGAATGAGATCAAGGTTCTGCAGATCCGCCTGAAGGAACTGACCAAGGAAGCCAAGGATACTGACACCCTGATCAGTCAGTACAGCAAAGATGACATCATCTATGTTTCTACTGCGGCAACTCTGCAGCAGGTCAGCGGCAATTCCACCCAGACTTACGATACCCTGGTTTCCCGCCGCCGGGAGATTGAAGAAAACATCGCGGACCTGAACAAGGAACTGGCCCAGGTTCAGCTGAAACTGAGTGATATCACGGGCAAGACCCAATCGACAACTGCGGAAGGATCTGAGGAAGGAACTTCGGAAGCAATCGTCGTATCCGAGAAAGACCGTGAAGCCCAGAAAACCATTGTGGAGAACGGTATTAATACCGTTGTGACCAAGCTGAACAAGATCACGGACGATTTCTCTGCTTTCCTGAAGGCGTATTCCGAACGAGAAATGAACGACAGCACCATGGTGATTGGTACAGTAAACTATAACACCCCGAAGATTCTGTCCCCTTCCTTTGTGGTACTTGTGATCAAGGAAGCCGGGCCGTTCTGTGTGATAGGGTTTATTGTGTGCATGGTGGGCCTGATCGTGTCCCGGGTGAAGGAAGAGAAACGGGCGAAGTAAGGGATAAATGAAACGTTGCCGATCTGTATGAACAGGTCGGCAATTTTTTTTGTGCGGCATGTAGATGAGATTCCTCGACAAGCTCGGAATGACACACTGGGGTAAATGGAGTTCCTGTTGCAGCGGGAGACTTATGGGGACCCTTCGACTTCCGCTTCGCTACCTCGGGGCTGCCGCCCGTTTTTTACTGAAAACAGTCCACTGGACTGTTTTCCGGGCGTGCAAAACCTCAGGGTGACATTTTGGGTTATGGGAAAGGTTTGGCGGGTGCTTTATTGGGAGTATGCTTCATAGATTGTTGGGGCGCCGCAGATTTCGCAATATTTCGCTTCCGGGGGACAGGGATGAGGGTCCTGATTATATTCGCGGAGGCAGAAGTTTCTTCTTGGCAGTTCGCAATGGGGACAGTTCCTGTCGATCAGCAGGGCCAGGCTTTTTCCGCATTCCAGGCATCTTTCCGTCAGGGGCGGTTCATAAAAGACTTCGTTCAGCAGGTCCTTCTGAAAGAGCGCCTCTTCCTCCCTTGTGCGCGGGCTGAACTTTATGGGCACGCGGTGCCCGCATTTCCGGCAGAATTCCGCCGCCGGGGGAATTCTCCGGAATCCGCATTCCGGGCAGGTGCGAATGGCGTACAGCAGGCCGGTTTCCAGCATGCGCCTGCGCATGGCGGCCGGGGAGACGTTCAGCGCGTCCGCCGCCTCCTGTACGCTCCGGAAGTACCCGATGACGTTCCGCGGCATCAGCAGCTCCGCCGCGAAGCAGTTGGCTTCCACCTCTTCTGTATATAAGGTCCGCCAGGTTTTTTCCCATACCGGCTCCCGCAGGTGACCCATGAAGATATGGGCGATCTCGTGCGCCAGGGTGAAGTTCGTCCGCCGCCGGTGAAAGATTTCGTCCATTTCGTCATAGGTGGCCCGCAGGTCGATCAGGTAGGCGT
>CAMJTZ010000208.1 GCA_946408865.1 uncultured Clostridia bacterium | reverse complement strand
CGGGGATGTGTCGGACGGTTACAGCTACTGGACCTTCGGCGACGTGTTTGAGGAGCAGGGTCTCCCGAACCGTCCTTTCCACGGCGGCTTCGGCATGATGGCCAATGGACTCATTCCCAAGCCGACACTCTGGGTCTTCTCCTTCTTTGCGAATCTGCGGGGCGATTGTGTCCTGCGGAATGAGCACGCCGTCGTCGTCCGCCGGGAGGACGGCGGTTATGAGGCGGTCCTGTGGAATCTGTGCGAAGGGGAAAAAGAATCTGTGGAGTTATCCTTCTCCTTCCCCGTCGAAGGCGATACTGCCGCCTTGATCGACCGGGTGGATGAGGAAACCTGCAACCCCCTCGCCTGCTGGCACCGTATGGGTGAGCCGGCGGACCTGACGAAGGATCAGCTGGAGTTCCTCCGTGCCGCCGGCCAGCCGGCCCGCACGGTCATCACCCCGGAGAAGGCAAAAGAAGGAGCCCGGATCTCCCTGACCCTGGCTCCCAACGCGCTTGTCCGTCTCCGCCTCGTCCCCGTGCGGAAAACAACCGACAAAGGCTACGATTATTCCTGGTACTGCCCCGATTAACCTGCGACGCCCGCGTCGAAGAATCCCCCTACGTCTCCAAGTACCCAACGGAGGTCCCATATGCTGAAATCCATTCTCAAGGTTTTCTCCGGCGCCTTCGGCATGATCTTCCGGGTCATGGTGATCATCGCGCTCTGCTTTCTGGCCGGCTACTGCCTCTTTTCCATGCTGGCCCGGCCTTTCATCTGGGACGGGCTGATCCGTCTGGCCGGCCTGCTCCTCTGCGCGCTGGCCGTGTTCGGCATCCTGCGCCTCAGCCGGGATCCGGATGACGGCCGTCCTTCCGATGACGATTTCCGTCCTTAACGGTCCCCCGGGAGTACAGGCACCCGCAGTAGTTCTGGCGGTATAGTTCGTATTCAGCGGATAGCTGCAAGGATCGCAGATATCCGTTTTTCTTTTTGAAATCCGCGTGCAGGTATTTGACGCCGTACCGTTCCCCCGCCGCCTCGCCGGCCCGGTTCACGTTGTCGGCGTTCTTGTGCGGGCTCACGGACAGCGTCGTCGTGAAGTATTCAAATCCGTTTGCCGCCGCCATTTCCGCGGTTCTGTTCAGCCGCATGGCGAAACAGGCCAGGCAGCGTTTCCCGCCTTCCGGTTCCTCCGCCATGCCCGGCGCGAAGGCCTCGAAAGCCGCGTGGTCGTATGCGCATTCCATCCAGCCGGTATCGTCCCCCAGCAGGCCCAGCAGCCGCTGCTGCTCCGCCTTGCGGTGGTTGTATTCCTCTTCCGGTTCAATATTGGGATTGTAATAGAGTACAGTCACCTGGAAATGTTCCCGCAGCCGTTCCAGGACCGCGCTGGAGCAGGGTCCGCAGCAGCTGTGCAGAAGCAGCGTTGGCCGCCGCCCGTCCAGGGAGGCGATCTCCTGTTCCATTTCCCGGTCATAATTCCGTTTTACTTCATTGCCCATCATTCAAACCCTGAATATTCTTTTCCTTACAGGAAATTCATTCATTTCTTCTTTTTCTTAATCGTCGTCAGCACCGCGATCAAGCCCGTAATCAGCCAGAGATAATACGTGAAGAACCGCCAGATCAGCAGCCCAAGACCGATGGTCCCGTCCCGGAAAATCCCCTGGAAATACAGCAGGAATCCGCCCTCCTGGGCGCCGCTGGCCCCGGGCAGGGGCGTGTAGCTCGCGCTGACAAACAGCAGGAAGCCCAGCGTCAGAAGATGAATCCACGGCGTCCCGCGCTGTCCCAGTGCGTAGTAGGTAAACACGACGCTCCCCATCAGGCCCAGCAGGCTGACAGCGCTGCACAGCAGCTGCAGCAGGATTTCCTTCGGATGGTGAAGCATCTCGCTGAGTGCTTCGTGATAGGTGTCCAGCATTTCGGTCACCCGCCCGGTGGTCCTCTCCGGATCCCGTACCAGCCGGATTTTCGCTCCCAGGCGGATCAGCTTCCCGGCCAGGCTCTGCATCCATTTCCGCCGGAAAGCAGCCAGCAGCACCAGCGGAACGGACATGAAATTGATCAGCCATCCGATCCGCGCCGCCCAGATTGCTCCCCCCAGCTGCTGCACGACGAAATCATGGTGGATCAGAAACAGCGCCAGGGTCATCATGCAGATCGTAAACTGGTTCATCACAAACCGGACCGTCAGCGACAGCGTCCCGTATTCAACGGGTACGCCTTCCTTCCGCAGCGCGTTGATCTGCATCGGCTGTCCGCCGGCGGAACCGGGCGTAATGCTGCTGTAGTACATGCCGATCAGCACCGTCCGGAACGTCCGGAGAAAGGAAATCCTGCATCCCCGCTCCTTCAGGCAGATCTGGTTCCCCAGCGTTTCAAATCCGGCAAAAGCCACCCAGCAGAGCAGCAGTCCGCCGATCCAGGGAATCTCCAGCCGGGATAAGGCCTCCCACGCATTCCCCATTTCAGGGTTGCTGAAGGCGATGATGACCACAGCGGAGATGGACGCCACGATGAACAGGGCGCTCAGAATTTTTTTCAGTTTCGGATTCATTTCCTGCTCCCCGCACGGTCGAGTTTGAGCATTCTCCGCCCGGACCGGTAGAAGAAAATCAGCACCCGCTCCCCGGCCCGTCCGGGCAGGCAGCTCATCCGTCCCAGCGGATTCCGGCGCAGCTTTTTGTACATGGCCGGATCAAAATCCCGCAGGGCTCCCCACATCTCCCGGTTCATCCGTTTGCTTCTCTCCGAATTCTCAATGAACTGCAGCGCGCAGACGTTGAAAAGCTGGCCGCAGCAGTTGTTGACCATGTACTTCCACTGGTGCTTCGGCAGCTGCTTCAGTTCCGCCAGATGGTAGGTCGTCAGCTGCGCTCTGGAAACCGATGTCAGCTGGTCCAGCCGTTTCAGAATGTTCTTTTCATTTACGGACTGGTCGCCCCGCCCCAGGAAGTATCCGTACAGCGGCGCGTGATAGTAGATCAGCTTCCGGACATGTGCCATCGGCTGATATACATACAGGTTGTCTTCGTAGAAGGTGTGCTCCGGCAGCGTGTACCCGG
>CAMJTZ010000207.1 GCA_946408865.1 uncultured Clostridia bacterium | reverse complement strand
GAAGCCCAGTTTCCGGGCGTCTTCCATCGCCGTATCCAGCATTCTGCGGACCTCCCGGCCGAACGGTGCATTCTCTGCCGGCGTATCCCTCACCGAGGGAACATTCACCCACCGGCGCAGGGTTTCCACATATTCGTCCCGGTAACTGTCAATCAGCGCATTAACCTTCTGATACATTCTTCTTCACCTGTTCCGTTTCGTTCCTGAAAACTAAAACGCATTCCTCGGATCCCGGCTTTTCTTCTTCGGCGCGTCCGGATCAATGTACTCAATCTCCAGCCGCTCAAACGGTACCGTCTCAAAGAAAGCATCCGGAAGAAACCGTGTCATGCCGAATTCCGCCCATTCACGTTCGTTCTTGTCCAGCCAGATCGGTTCCGGAAGATCCAGTTCGTGGCAGGCGTCCCGCAGCGCCGCGTGGGCGTCGTTCCTCGAGCAGGGTACCGTAGCCTGCAGATCCGTACGGTGATGGCGGATTGTCTTCACCCATAATCCCGTAGCCATAAACTCCCCCAAAATAAACTGATCCGGTCACGGACCGCTGTATTCAATTATCTCATGAATCCCTGCGTGCGACAAGCACTATTTTTTTGTCGCGTCCGCCCAGGCAAGCACAGCCTCTGCGGCGGGCCGGTTCATTCCCTTCACCTGCATCAGTGTGTCAAAATCCGCCTCGCGGATGGCCTTCATGCTTCCGAAGGTTTTCAGCAGCGCCTTGCGCCGGGCCGGGCCGACGCCCGGAATATCCTCCAGCTGGGAATGGATGGAGGCTTTCCCGCGCAGCGCCCGGTGGTGGATAATGCCAAACCGGTGCGCCTCGTCGCGCACCCGCTGCACCAGCTGCAGTTCTGGCGTCCGGTGGTCCAGCAGAATCGGTTCCGCCGCATCCGGAAGCCAGATTTCCTCATGTTTTTCCGCCAGGCCGAACATGGCCGGCGGTTCCAGCCCGAGATCCAGGATCGCCTGCCGCGCAAAGCGCAGCTGCTGCGGACCGCCGTCGATAAGGATCAGATCCGGCAGATCTGTAAACTTTCCGCCGCCGCTTTCCTGCTCTTTTAGCGCGTGGGCATAACGCCGCTGCAGCGTTTCGTACAGCGAGGCAAAGTCGTTCGCTCCCTCCACGGTCCGGATCCGGAAATGCCGGTATTCCTTTTTCGCCGGTTCCCCGTCGATAAATACGACCATCGCGGCAACGCTCTGCACGCCCTGTGTGTTGGAGATATCGTAGCCTTCGATCCGCCGGGGATAGCGGTCCATGCCCAGGATTTCGCCCAGCTTTGCCGCGGCGCCGATCGTCCGCTCCTCATGGATGGTCCGCCGCGCGTTCCGCTTCTCCAGCGCGTCGGCCGCATTTTTCGCCGCAAGAATGATCAGGTCGTGCTTCTCTCCCCGCGGCGGCGCCGGAACGGTCACCGCAGATCCCTTCTTTTCCCGCAGCCAGTTTTCCAGCTGTTCCGCCATGCCCTCCGGCAGCTGCTGGCACAGCACGTTCCGGGGAATCAGTCCCGCGTTCTCATAATACTGCAGCATAAATCCGGCCAGTACCTCGCCGGGATCCTCCCCGCCCTCACGGGGCAGCGCGAAATGATCTCCGCCGATCATCCGGCCGCCGCGCACGTAAAGGATCTGTACCATCGCGTCCAGCCCGTCCTGGGCCAGTGCGATCAGATCCTGCTCGCTCCGGTCGGTCCGCAGGGCAATCTGGCGCTCCATCAGGCCCTGAACGTCCCGGATCTTGTCCCGGATTTTCGCCGCCTTTTCGTAGCGCATGGCAGCCGCCGCTTCCTCCATGTCGGAGCGCAGCTTCTTCAGCACGCTTTCATAGTCGCCGTTCAGAAAATTCATGACGCCGGCCATCATCTCCGCATATTCGGCTTCCGTGCACAATCCTGCGCACGGCGCCATGCAGCGTCCGATATCCCGGTTCATGCAGGGCCGCTTCGGATGGGGCGGCGGCAGCGTCTGGCGGCAGGAACGCAGCGGAAACACGTCGCGCACCGCTTCGATGACCTGGCGCACCGCGTTTGCGCCGATATACGGACCAAAATATTTCGCACCGTCCTTCTCCATCCGGCGCGTAATCTCCAGCCGGGGAAACGGCTGGCGAAGGTCAGCCTTCAGATAGGGATAATGCTTGTCATCCTTCAGCAGGATATTGTAATAAGGCTTGTAATGCTTGATCAGATTGCACTCAAGAATCAGCGCTTCCAGATTGGTTTCACACAGCAGGATTTCAAAATCGTCAATGTGTGAAATCATGGCTTCCACTTTGGGCGTATGCGCCGTATCGCGGAAATAGCTTTTTACACGGTTTTTCAGATTTACCGCTTTTCCGACATAAATCACGGTGCCGTCCCGGTTTTTCATCAGGTAGCACCCCGGGGAATCCGGCAGCATGCTGATCTTTTCTTCGAGTTTTTCGCCCCAGTATTTCATCGTTTACTTCAGTTCGTTCAGTTCTGTCTGCAGTTCTTCCAACGCATTCTGCAGGTTCGTCTGGTATTCACCGGTATCCATGCCTGTCGTCAGGTACGTCAGGTAACGGTCTACCGTGTTCTGCAGCGTCAGGATCCGCTCCTCGGGCACAAGACTTCCGCCGTTCTGAGCCGCGTTCAGATCATTGACGATACGGATCGCATGCAGATTGCTGCGGACCCGCGCCAGGATGGATGCTGAATCGGCGCCGGCATTGCGGCTCAGGGATGCCGTCTGGCGGGCTGCTTCGTCGCATTCCGTCTGCATCTGCCTGATAAAGGACATCCGGGTTCCGTTCCCTTTCTGCATCGCCGGAATACCGATGATCAGCGCGGCTGTCAGCAGGCCGGCCAGTACAAGAATCAACAAATCTTTGATACGGCTCCGCTTCACCTGACCCGGAGAAGCAGCGTTCCCGTTTGCCTGGGAATAACGTCTGTACATTGGAACATCCTCCGTTTCAGGTTATATTCTACCACATAACGTCCTTTTCGTAAAGAAAAACGCCGGTGGTTTCCCACCGGCGCTTCCTGTTCTGCTTTTAAGCCCTGCTTCTGCTTATGCTTCGGATTCTCGCAGATCACCATCACGC
>CAMJTZ010000206.1 GCA_946408865.1 uncultured Clostridia bacterium | reverse complement strand
TGCGTCATGTTCCGGCAAAATACTTTTCGTTCCGCAATCCGCCCGACGGACGGCCTATCCGTTCTGGTTACCGGATATGTGGATGTATATCCCCGAAACGGCACATACCAGCTTTATATCACTTCCATGCAGGAAGCAGGCACCGGAGATGCCTATGCAAGGCTGGAAGCCCTGAAACGAAAGCTTTTCAGCGAAGGCCTGTTTGATCCCTCCAGGAAGAAACTCCTTCCGAAGGTCCCACAAAAAGTGGCGGTCATCACGTCAGCAAGCGGTGCAGCGCTTCATGATATCCTGAATGTTTCCGGTATGCGCTGTCCGTTTATTCCGATCGTCCTCGTACCGGTTACCGTACAGGGTGATCATGCAGGTGCCGATATTGCCAATGCCATCCGCCTGGTCAATCAGACATCAGATGCGGATGTGATTATTGTCGCCCGCGGCGGCGGATCCACTGAAGACCTCTGGTGTTTCAACGATGAGGCAATTGTCCGTTCCGTTTGCGACAGCCGGATTCCCGTTGTATCCGGTATCGGGCATGAAATTGATATCACCCTTTGCGACCTTGCCGCTGATGTCCGGGCATCCACCCCCAGCAACGCAGCTGAAATTGTTTTTCCGGACGTTCGTGAACTCCATGCCGTAATCCGCTCTGTCCGGACCAGACTTGTCCAGTCTGTCCGGATGAAGATGAGTGATGCGGAAAAGAGTATCCATGAAAAACAACTGATTCTTTCCTCAGTATCCCCGGAGAGGAAAGTCGCAAAGCTTTCAGCAGAAAGCATGCTGAAACGAACTGCCTTGCTCAGCGCCGTACGAATCCGGATCAGCCAGATTGGGACCGGATTGCAGAATTCATCCCGGGAACTTGATTCCGCCATCCAGCACCGCACTGAACATGCGATGATCATCCTCGATCGTCTGCGTGAGCGCCTCCGGGCGATCAATCCGTCTGCTGTACTGGATCGTGGATATGCACTTGTAATAAGTCCTGAGGGAAAAATCATTACCCGAAAATCCCAGGTGAACGGCATTCCTGAAATGAAAGTCCGATTTGCGGACGGAGAAATTGAGGTGGAACACCATGGATGACAGTCAAAATCCCGCCAGCTTTGAAGAGAAGCTCCAGGCCGTCCAGGATATGATTGCAGGAATTGAAAGCGGAAAACTGTCTCTGGAAGAATCCGTACTTCAGTATGAAAAAGGAATCAGGATGCTTTCCGAACTTGACGCAGCACTGGAAAGCATGAACAGGCGGATTACCGCCCTGCATGACGGGAAGGAGACGGAAATTGAAAGCGCAGAGCTATGAAGAATACCTGAAACTGGTTGAAGAAAACCTGCTTCCGATGCTTTCGGGTCTGGGAAGTATCCCCGAACGGCTGAAGAATGCCATGTGCTACAGTCTTGAAGCCGGCGGGAAACGGATCCGTCCCGTACTTCTGCTGGCAGCCTGCGAAATGGCAGGCGGTTCCTGCCGGAATGCACTTCCATATGCCTGCGCGCTGGAGATGATCCATACATACAGTCTGATTCATGATGATCTTCCGGCAATGGACAACGATGATCTGCGCAGGGGAAAGCCCACCAACCACCGTGTATTCGGTGAAGACATGGCCATTCTTGCCGGAGACGGTCTCCTGAATGCCGCTGCTGAACTGATGGCCAATACTGCAGCGGAATCCGGAGATATCCGCGGAGTCCAGGCTATGGCTTCCATCATGATGCACGCCGGGGTTACCGGTATGATTGCCGGACAAACCGCCGATATATCCGCTACCGGACAGAAAGCAGATCCTGATACGCTGACCTATATTCACACCCATAAAACAGCCGACCTCCTGATGGCAGCTATGGAAGCCGGTATTATTCTCGGCGGTGCAGGCAAAAAAGAAATTGCATCCGCATCCGAATACGCGTATCATATCGGTATGGCATTCCAGATGACCGACGACCTGCTGGATGTGACCGGTCAGGCGGAAATGATGGGGAAGAATCCCCACGCTGATGCGGAAGCAGACAAAATGACCTGGGTTTCCCTGAAAGGGATTGAAGGAACCCGTCAGGATGCCGAAAGAGAAATCATGCTTGCAAACAAGGCACTGGAGAAATTACCGTACAATACTGAATTCTTTGCTGCGTTTGCCGGTAAAATAATCGGAAGAAATCATTAATTGAGGTGAATATCATGGCTATGGATCGTTTCTGGGAAGAAGTTGCTGTAAAGCAAAAGAATACGTTAAACCGAATCCTGTATCTGTTCAGCTGGGTTGTAATTGTTTTTTCCGGCATTATTGCCGTGATGTCCTTCAGTTCCCTGACTTCCGGTTTCTCCATGGGAGCCGGTATTGACTGGCCGACGGTTGTTATTCTCCTGGTTTCCGGCGGTATTGCTGTTTATACATACTTTATGCATGACAAAATCCTGACCGAATATGAATACACCTTTACAAACGGTTCCCTTGATTTTGCCGAAGTATACAACAACAAAAAACGGAAATCCCTCGGAAGCCTGAACGTCAAAAATGTGGAATCTTTCGGCAAAGTCAATTCCGACAAATTCCGCCGTTACGTCAATATGCCCGGAATCAAGCGAATGAACTGGTTCCTGAACCGGGAAGCAGAGCTCTACTATTTCTACTTTACAAAGGATTCGGACAAGAAGATGATTATTCTTGAACCGAGTGAGGAACTGGTTTCCTACATCAGGGAGTATCTGCCCCACGGCGCTTACCAGGAGTAACCAATGAACGTTTATCTTGACAACAGCGCGACGACAAAACCCTGCGAAGCTGCCGCTGCGCTTACGCAGGAATACCTTGAAAGCGGATGGTATAATCCATCCGCTTTATACAGGCCTGCCCTGGAAACTGAAAAGAGAATCAATGCTGTCCGTGATAAATGCCTTTCCGCTGCCGGCGCTGCCGGGAACCGGATGATTTTTACGTCCGGCGGAACGGAAAGCGATAATCTCGCCATTTTCGGATATATGCGGGGACGCCGTGAAAGCGGCACCGTATTGATCTCTTCCATCGAGCATCCTGCCGTTTCTGCCTGTGCGGATGAACTCCGCAGGATGGGGCATCATACAGAAGAATTACCCGTTCGCAGAGACGGTATCATTGACTGTGAAAAGCTGGAAACCATCCTGAATT
>CAMJTZ010000205.1 GCA_946408865.1 uncultured Clostridia bacterium | reverse complement strand
TGGGTCCCGTGCGATCTTTCGGTGTGAACCCTGTCAGGTCCTGACGGAAGCAGCAGTAAGCATTTGACGGATGTGCTGCGGGGCTGCCCGGTCTGAGCGTACACGGTTTTTCTTTTGTATCGCTCTATGTTGGGCCCCTGAATTATGCTATACTGTCCTGGATATCTCAGCGAGAAGCACGGAGGAATTTGGCGTATGGAACTGGAACTGATCCGCAGTATTGACCCGCAGGTGGCGGAAGCAATTGAGCTGGAACTGAACCGTCAGCGCACCCACATTGAGCTGATTGCCAGCGAGAACTTTGTTTCTCCGGCCGTAATGGCGGCCATGGGCACCTGCCTGACCAATAAATATGCGGAAGGTTATCCGGGAAAACGCTATTACGGCGGTTGTGAATATGTGGACATCGTGGAAGAACTGGCCCGCAGGCGCGCCTGCGAGCTCTTCGGCGCCGATCATGCGAACGTCCAGCCCCACAGCGGTGCCCAGGCCAACACAGCCGTATATTTCGCCATGCTGAAACCCGGTGATACCGTCATGGGCATGAGCCTGTCCCACGGCGGTCACCTGACCCACGGCAGTCCCGTGAACCTCAGCGGTTCCTATTTCAATTTTGTTCCCTACGGCGTCTCTCCCGAGACAGAAGTGATCGATTATGACGATGTCCGCCGCCTGGCCCTGGAATGCAGGCCGAAGCTGATTGTCGCCGGCGCTTCCGCCTATCCGCGGACCATTGATTTCAAAACGCTGCGTTCCATCGCCGATGAAGTCGGTGCGCTCCTGATGGTTGACATGGCGCACATCGCGGGTCTGGTCGCCGCCGGTGAACATCCCAGCCCCGTTCCCTATGCCGATTTTGTCACAACCACGACGCATAAAACCCTTCGCGGTCCCCGCGGCGGCATGATCCTCTGCAGGGAAGAATATGCCAAAGCAATTGACAAAGCGATTTTCCCCGGCACCCAGGGCGGTCCCCTGGAGCATGTCATCGCCGCCAAGGCAGTCGCCCTTGCCGAGGCGCTGACCGATTCATTCAAAGCCTATCAGCATCAGATCATCCTGAACGCCAAGGCGATGGAAAACGCTTTCCGTGAAGAAGGCGTACGCATGGTGTCCGGCGGAACTGACAACCACCTGATGCTCCTCGATTTCACCGGAACGGAGATGACCGGCAAGATGATGGAAGCCCTCCTTGAGGACGCCAACATCACCGTCAACAAGAACACCGTTCCGAATGAGACACGCAGTCCTTTCGTAACCAGCGGTATCCGTGTCGGCACCCCTGCGGCAACCTCCCGCGGCCTGAAGGAAGCGGAAATGGCGCAGGTTGCCCGCTGGATCGCGCGTGTCCTCCGCGGCGGCGAAGACGCTGTCCCCTCTGTCCGTCAGGAAGTGGAAGCCCTCATGGCGAATTATCCGCTCTATACCTGATCCGGAAGCACTTTAAAAGAGCTCTGCACAGCGCCGAGCTCTTTTCTCATGTCCTTCTCAGGGATGGACAAATGTTCCGATATCGCTGCCTTCCAGCACACGGATCAGGTTCTCCGGATCATCCAGTCCAAAGACCCGGACCATCGGCACCTTGTTTTCCGCGCACAGCGCGAACGCCGCGGCGTCCATGACCTTCAGTCCCCGTTTCAGCGCTTCGGTATATGTAATATCCTTGATCAGCGTCGCCGATGGATCCTTCAGGGGATCGGCGGTATACACCCCGTCAATATTCTTGGCCATCAGTACACAGTCCACTTCCATTTCCACAGCCCGCAGCGCCACGCCGGAGTCAGTGGAGAAGAACGGATTGCCTGTTCCGCAGGCAAACAGCACCACCCGACCTTCACGCAGATGCCGCCGCGCCGCCATCGCGTTGAAAGGTTCCGCAAAGCGGTTCATATCAACCGCGCTCTGGACCACAGCATCCAGCCCGGCTTTCCGCAGCGCGTCCGCCATGCACAGGCAGTTGATCATTGTCCCCAGCATGCCCATCTGGTCCGCTGTAACAGCGTCCATGTTTGCGGCCGGTCCCTGCCGCCCGCGCCAGATGTTTCCCGCGCCGATGACAATTCCGATCTCCGTGCCCATGTCATGCATTTTCCGGATGATTCCTGCCGCACGGTTCACTTTCTCAAAATCGAAAAGATCACTGTCGGATTTCAGCGCTTCGCCGCTCAGTTTCAGCAGAACCCGATGATAGACAGCCATAAGGTTTCCTCCCTTCAATCCGCCTTTTTCAGTCAGTATAGCACTTTTCAGGGCTGCTTGTCGAACAGTGCCCGCCGTTCCGTGGATAAACGCATTTTCGCCCGCATGCCTTCCGTGTCTCCCGCAGCCAGCATCTCCCGGAAACGGGTCATCTCCGCCAGGAAAGTATCCATCTGCTTCAGCAGCGGCTCCCGGTTCATCATAAACAGTTCGCTCCACATTTTGTCGTTGATCCGGGCAATCCTCGTCAGATCCCGGAAGGAGTCCCCCGTGTAATCCGCCAGATGCGTGCTGTCACTGCAGGTCATCAGCGATACCGCAATACAGTGTGTCAGCTGCGAAACAAACGCGATCATCTCATCGTGTTCTTCCGGACTCAGCACGGCAATCCGCGCGCACCCGAGCATCCTTCCCAGCATGCCGCACCATTCAATGCCTTTGGGCGTATTTTTCTCCGTCGGAACGACAATATAGTTGGCATCCCGGAAGATCCGTTCGTCGCTGTGTTTCACGCCGCTCAGTTCCCGTCCCGCCATCGGATGCGCCGCAATAAACTCCACGTCCTCCGGCAGGATCTCCTGGATCTTATATACAATGCAGCTCTTAACGCCGGTCACGTCCGTAATCATCGTTCCGCCTCTGAACAGATGCCGGTGCTTCTCCACCCATTCCGGAAAGATTCCCGGATACAGCGCGAAGATAATCGCGTCCGCCTCCCGGATCAGCCGTTCGTCGTCATCTGCCGATCCTTCGGAGATAATATGCTCCTGCAGTGCGTAAGCGATCGCTTCCGGGTCCCGGTCAATCGCCGCTACGTGGTAGCGAAGCCGTTTCAGAGCCCTTGCGTAGCTGCCGCCCATCAGTCCGAGCCCGACGATCAGAATGTTCTTTCCCCTGTTAAACCAGTCCATAACTCCAGTCCTTCTTGTCAAACATTAACTTGCGAAATCCGGCTGCTGCTGGTTACTGAAGCGTGCACCGG
>CAMJTZ010000204.1 GCA_946408865.1 uncultured Clostridia bacterium | reverse complement strand
CCGAGATCACAGGAGATGAGCTTCCCGTCAAACAGGCGGCTGACAGGAAATTTCGGCCAGTAATCATGCTGCGCTCTGCTGGCGTTGCTGAGCAGGTAAATCCTGTATCCTGCGTCTTTCAGACGCTGCACAAGGCTTTCCATTCCGGGGATCATCTCGCGGGGATAGGCCCAGTCATAGAGAAGACGGCGTACCGGCTGCTTCAGGCGTTCCGGAAATCTTTCCAGGATCAGGGGTTCTGCGGTTTTCTCCGTCAGCACGCCGGAATCCATCTGCGCCCATTCCACTGACAGGAAAAGCTCATTCATGATAAGCGACTGATCCTGCGGATCCGTTATCCCATCCCGTTCCATGAACCAGTGCGGATCAAAACGGATAATGACATTGCCCATATCAAAAACAATATTTCTGATCATAATTCTCCTCAATCGATGTGTACTTCTGCAGCTTCTGATGCTGCGCCGGAAAGGCCGTGGCTGCGGCTGATTCTCTGCAGGCGCTTTTTGCGCCGTTCACGGATCGCCGGGCGTTCACCCAGATCCCGGGAGTCCACGTTGTTACAGTCGATGCCGCGGATGGCGTTGTGCAGGAAAAATGCGTAGTTTGAGGTACACGCAAAGGTCATGGTGAAAAGAGCGGCGTTGAAACCTGTAAACCACTGCCTGTTCATGCCGGGAAAGATCTCAACAAGCCATTTTGTCATGAGACCGTTCTGGTCATAGAGGAACTGACGGAGAAAACCATCAGTGCTGCTGCCCAAACAGCCAGAGACTTTTTCATGGACAGACCTCCTGTTTTTTTGCCGCATCACACGGTTTCCGATGCCGTTATCATATACTTTTTCAGACATCAATTGCAAGAAGAAAAACAACGGACAACAGGACAGGAAAGGGGCTGGTTTTCCTTGACAGTCCTGCCTGTACGTGATAATATGATCGCAGAATCAAAGGAATAGTGTTTCAGCCCGGAAGGGCATTTTCATTGCTTATTTTTTATGGGTATTCCGCCGCGTGGTTTCGCGGCGCAATAAAATATTTAAGGAGGTTCTTTTCCATGAAGAAACTGTTTGCTGTTCTGCTTGCGCTGGCTATGCTGCTGGCATGCACTGCCGCGTTTGCCGAGGATCCCGTCGGTGCTCCGGCTGATCTGATCGAAGCTGCCAAGGCTGACGGTGAGCTGGTTGTTTACGGATCCTGCGAGGAAGAATATCTCGCGGCTGCCTGTGAAAACTTTGAGAAACTTTACGGAATTAAGGTAACCTACCAACGTCTGTCCACCGGTGAGGTGTACAACAAGATCGAGGAAGAAGGCGGAAATCCTTCCGGTGATGTATGGTTCGGCGGAACGACCGATCCCTACAACATGGCTGCCGCCGCGGGCCTGCTGCTGCCCTATGACGCTGCCAACGCTTCCCACCTGCTGGGCGACGCATACAAAGATGCGGAAGGACAGTGGTACGGCATCTACAAGGGAATCCTGGGCTTCATGGTCAATACGGAAGAACTTCAGCGCATGGGTCTCGCGGCACCTGCTGACTGGAAAGACCTTCTGAAGGAAGAATACAAAGGCCTGATCTGGCTGTCCAACTACAATACCGCCGGTACGGCAAAACTGGTTATCAACACCATGATCCAGAAATATGGCCATGACGAAGGCATCCAGTACCTGGTCGACCTGGACAAGAATATCCAGGTATACACCAAGTCCGGTTCCGGCCCCTCCAAGAATGTTGGTACCGGCGAGTGCGTGATTGGCATCGGCTTCCTGCATGACGGAATTTATCAGATTGTTGACAACGGATACGACAACATCGGTCTGGTGATCCCTTCCAGCGGTACCAGCTATGAAATCGGCGCGACCGCAATCTTCAAAGGCGCAAAACATGAAAACGCTGCCAAGCTGTGGATTGAATACGCGCTGTCTCCGGCGTGCGTGGAACTGGGTGTCAAGAACGGTTCCTATCAGTTCCTGGTTATCGACAACGCGCAGCAGCCCGCTGTTGCCACCGAATTCGGCCTGGATCCCGAAAATGTCATGAAGTATGATTTCGAGGATGCCAAGCAGAATACCGCCAAGTACATCGAAGATGTGATGAACGCTCTTGGCGGCGGTGACGATCGTTTCAAGACCGAGTAATCAGATTCAGCATGACGAATGTCTGATTCCCGCATAACAGGAGGGGACGGTGTCTTCACCGTTCCCCTTCTTCAATTCGGGTATAACAGAAAAGCCTTTTCTGTTTCTGAGAGGAGGGGGAAATACCATGGCGCGTGGTCAGAGCGCGTCACTGGATCGAAGGAAGCTCTTTTCCGATCCGGTGATGATGGGGACGATTGTGCTGCTGATTGTTTTCCTGACAGTTTTCATTCTCTATCCGTTGGCTGTATTGCTTGTGGACAGCGTTTATTCGGACGGCAAAGGTCTGACGTTTGATTTTTTCGCAGCGAGTTTCCAGAAGGCATCTTTCCGTACGGCGATTTCCAACACGCTGAAGGTTGGAGCACTGGTCGGCTTTTTATCCACTGCCATCGGTTTGCTTTTTGCCTACGTTGAAGTATATGTCAAGGTGAAGACACGCTTTATGGCGGGCCTGTTCAAAGTTGTTTCCATGCTTCCGGTTGTATCGCCGCCCTTTGTTCTTTCTCTCTCCATGATTATGCTGTTCGGCAAGGCCGGAATTATCACGCGTCATTTGCTGGGTATCTATGACAACAATGTATACGGATTCTGGGGAATTACCATCGTACAGACCATGACGTTCTTTCCGGTGTGCTACATGATGTTCCGCGGACTGCTGAAGAATATTGATCCCTCCATGGAGGAAGCATCACGGGACATGGGCGCAACACGGATGGGCGTATTCAGGACTGTCACGCTGCCGCTGCTGCTGCCGGGTATCGGAAACGCGTTTCTGGTCACGTTCATTGAATCCATCGCTGACTTTGCAAACCCGATGATTATCGGCGGAAGTTACGATACGCTGGCAACTACTATTTACCTGCAGATCACTGGCGCATACGATAAGAACGGCGCCTGTGCGATGGCAGTTGTGCTGCTGATGATTACCATGATCATGTTCCTGGTACAGAAGTTCTACCTGGAAAGGAAGACTGCAGCCACGCTGACCGGCAAAGCTTCCCGTGTAAGAATGCTGATTGAGGACAAATCCGTCACGCTGCAGTCTTCCTTTCCAGGTA
>CAMJTZ010000203.1 GCA_946408865.1 uncultured Clostridia bacterium | reverse complement strand
TGATGTTGTTCAGGATCGTCATGTTCGGGAAAAGATTGAAGTGCTGGAACACCATGCCCATCTTCTGGCGGATTTTGTTGATATCGCATTTCTCGTCCGTGATGGTCTGGCCCTCGAAGACAATTTCCCCGCTCGTCGGGATCTCCAGCAGGTTCAGGCAGCGCAGGAAGGTGGATTTGCCGCTGCCGGAAGGCCCGATCAGCACGACGCGCTCGCCCTTGTCAATGTGCTGGCTTACGCCGCGCAGCACCTTCAGATCGCCGAAGTCTTTGGTCAGGTTTTTAACGTCGATCACTTGCGCGCAGCCTCCTTTCGAAGATCCCCAGCAGTTTGGTGAACAGCAGAACCAGGATCAGGTAAACGATGGCGGCCCCGACGTAGGGATACATCGGTTCATAGTTCCGGGCGGCCACGCTGCGGGCCGCGTAGAGCAGTTCCTTGCCGCCGATGACGCTGATCAGGGAGGTATCCTTCAGCAGGACGATGAACTCGTTTCCCAGGGCGGGCAGAATGGCCTTGATCGCCTGGGGCACCACGACGAAGCGCATGGTGTCCGCGTAGTTCATGCCCAGGCTGCGGCCGGCTTCCATCTGCCCCTGGTCCACGCTCATCAGGCCGCCGCGGATAATCTCCGCGGTGTATGCGCCGGAGTTGATGCCCAGTGTCAGCGCGCCGACCATGACGAAGTTCCGGCTGGACGCGAAGATGACCAGGCCCATAATCATCAGCTGCACCATCATGGGCGTGCCGCGGATCACGGTCACATACATCTTCAGAATCCCGTTGAAAAAGCCCAGAACCGGGTTCCGGTGCCCGGGGCGCTGCAGGTCGTGCGCCGTGCGGACCACCGCGACGATCAGGCCCAGCACCACGCCCAGGACCAGCGCCAGCACCGTCACATACAGCGTGGTTCCCACGCCGCTGAGATACTGCCTCCAGCGGTCGTTCTCAATAAACGCCTGATAGAAAAGCACATAGAACTGCTGCCAGATCGTGGTAGGTTCCCCGGCGGTCATCAGCGCTTTCCAGGCCACAAACTGCTCCATGGAAACGGATCCTCTCCTTCATGTAAACGTCAGATCAGTAAGAAAACGTCCCTTTGATAAGAACACAGAAAGGAAAAGGCAGTATGCCTTTTCCTTCCCGTGCAGGAATATACCGCAGCGCGGATTATTCGTTCCACTTCAGGATGATCGATTCGATGGTGCCGTCATCGATCAGCTTCTGCAGCTGCTCGTTGATGGCGGCCAGCAGTTCGTCATTGCCCTTGGCCAGGCCGAAGGCGAAGTTTTCCGGATCGAAGCCGGTGGAAATCATCTCCAGGCCGGGGATCTGCTTCACATAGGCTTTGCCGACCATGTCGTCCACCATGATGCAGTCCACCTGGCCGTTCTGCAGGGCCTGGAAGCCGATGGAGTACTTGTCGTAAGCCACGACGTGATCCTCGCCGTAACGGTCAACTGCCTCAATCTGGCCGGTGGTGCCGCTCTGCACACCGATCATCTTCTCACCGATGTTGTCCATGGTGATGCCGGCGCCGGCCTTGAAAACGACGCCCTGCACAATCGTCACATAGGGAATGGTGAAGTCCATCATGGCCTTGCGCTCTTCCTTGACGGTGACGCCGGAAACCACCGCGTCCGCCTTGCCGGCATTGGGGGCCGCCAGCGCGCTGTCAAAGTCGATGGCGTAGGGTTCGGGGGTCAGGCCCATCTCGCCGAAGATGATGGCCAGCAGATCCGGCTCGATGCCGACGACGTTGCCTTCGTCATCCAGGCTCTCAAAGGGCGGGAAATCCGGGCTCGTGGCATAGATGAACTTGCCGGGTTCCACCGTTTTGTACTCCGCCGCAGCGGCACTCAGACCCAGGACAAGGCACAGGGCCAGCGCAATCGCAAGAATCTTCTTCATTTTCATATCCTCCTCATTCTTCTTCCGTCTGGAATGGACACAGTATAGCATCCGCCCCGGTGTCTGTCAACACTCTTTCTGCATTTTTATGCATTAATTTTTACTTCATACGGCTTTTATTCATCATTTAATGCATAATATGCTGTATATTCTCTGTATTTATGCATCCCAGCCGAGCCGTCGCAGCGTTTCCTGCCGGATGCCGGGGGTCAGGCGGTAGCGGGTGGGATCGAAATCCGGCGCTTCCGCCTTCATCCGGAAGATCCCCGCCTTGATCGGAACGCCCAGTTCCATGTACTTCTGCTCGTGCTCGGAGATATAATTCGGCGTGAATCCGTCCATGTGCAGGTCCCCTGTCCGGTAGACCGTTTCGAAACCGCACAGGTCGAAATACACCAGGGAATCGGCGAAGAGCGTGTCGTCGTCCGTCTTGAACCAGATTTCCCCGCCCTCCTGCAGGAATTCCCGGTACTGCATCAGCTGCCGGGGATGGGTCAGGCGGCGTTTCGCGTGCTTGGGATGCTCCGTCCAGGGATTGCAGAAGTGGATGTAGATCCGCTCCGCCCGGTCCTCCGGGCCGAAAACCCGGTGGATGAAGCAGATATCCGTCCGCAGGATCATCACGTTGTCCGGATCCTTTCCGCAGGCTTCCTCCAGGTTTCGCCGGGCTGTTCCCAGCACGTCCGGGCTCATATCGCTGATGATGTAGTTGACCTCCGGGTTGTCGGCGATCATCTTCGCGGTGCTGACGCCCTTTCCGCAGCCCATTTCCATGTGCAGGGGCCTCTCCGGATGCGCGAAGCGCTGCTTCCACTTTCCCTTGTCCTCTTCCCCGCCGTTGACATAAAAAGGGCAGGCCGCGAGTTCCGGCCTGGCCCATTTCTTTTTCCGCATATGCATGGTCGTGATTCTCCTCCGGCGCTTCCGTCTCTTCACTGCCGGAAAATCATACCTTATTTCTTCCCGGATTTCAACGTTTTCCTCCGGCTCAGGCCACCTGCGCCGTATACAGCTGCCAGTACAGGCCCTTCTTCGCCATCAGCTCCTCATGGCTGCCCATCTCGGCGATGCCCTTGTTGCTGATATAGAGGATCCGGTCGCAGTTCTTGATCGTGCTGAGGCGGTGCGCCACGATGATGCTCGTCCGGTTCTTCAGCATCTCCCGGATGCCCTCCTGCAGCAGTTTCTCCGTCTGCGTGTCGATGGAGGAGGTCGCTTCGTCAAGGATCAGGATCGCCGGGTCGCTCAGCAGCGTCCGCGCGAAGGCGATCAGCTGCTTTTCACCCTGGCTCAGGT
>CAMJTZ010000202.1 GCA_946408865.1 uncultured Clostridia bacterium | reverse complement strand
GAAAGCGCCCGTCCGGCGCCTGCCAGGCAAGCATGGACTCCAGCAGACGGTTCAGGAAAGCCGCCGTTTCATCCCGGATATCCGGGCGGCCGGCTTCCCCGGCTGCTTCGGTGATCCTGGCCAGGCCTATCACTGCCCATCCGTTTCCTGTCGCCCAGTGCTTCCTGCGGACATACCTTCCGGTTTCCGTATCCACAATGTGAAAGAAAAGGCCGGTTTCCTCATCGAAGAGATGCCGGATATATCCGCGGACCTGCTCCGCGGCGTCATCCATCCGGCCCATCACCGCCAGAAACGGCGGAACCATGTAAAGCCCGTCAATCCACAGCTGTGCCGGAGAATACCCCTTCTCAAACGAAACGCTGTTATGACAGATGATTCCGTCCGCCGTACGCGGCGCGGAATGGTCCAGATAGTCCAGCATACGCTGCGCGCCGTCCAGGAAAAAAGGATTGCCGGTCCGCTGCCAGGCACGAAGGCAAACCTCTCCGTTCGACGCCGGGTCTGAAACCGCCGGACCGCCGCCGGCCATCGCAAGTCTCCCGTCCGGCAGCTGCCGCCGGACCGCGTCGTATGCCATCGGAATCCAGAGTTCTTCCCGTCCGGCTTCAAACAGGGCCTGCGCGCAGACCCCCTGCTCCCACGGATACCGCTGCATCGCCAGCATGCATCGAATAACCTTTTCCATGTTAATGCCCTTTCCGGCCATCGGCCACCGTCAATCCGTCATTGCGGTTCCATCCCGGATCGCTTTTATCATCACTGTTTCGATGATTCAATCGCCGCAATGCGCTGGCTTAATGTCGGATGTGAGTATTCGAGCCTGACCAGCAGAGGCGACGGGGCCAGATCGGCATAGTTCTGTCTCGCAAGCTTTTTTAAGGCACTGATCAGTTCCGCCCCGTATCCTTCCTGAACCGCCTGCGCATCCGCACGATATTCAGCCTTTCTTGAGAAATAATTGCTGATCAGTCCGAACAGCGGAGCAATCAGCGCATACTCCACGCTCATTATCAGAATCATCGCAAAACCGTAGTTTACACTCTCGAAACCAAAGGCCGCAAACAGCGCCGGAGTCCTGAGCGTCAGCCAGGACAATACGCCGAGAACAATCATCTGGATAAAAGAAAGAATCTGGTTCCTCAGCGTATCTTTATGAAGGCCGTGCCCCATTTCATGCGCGAAAACCGCGCAGATTTCCTTTGTCGTCATGCTTTCAATCAGCGTGTCATACAGCACAATGGTCTTCATCTTCCCGAAGCCGGAAAAATACGCATTCGATTTCGTTGTTCTCCGGGATGCGTCCATCACCTTAATTGCGCGCACCCGGTATCCGTTTTTCTCCAGCAGCGCCGTAATTTCTTCTTTCAGTTCCCCGTCCTCAAGGGGTTTGAATTTGTTGAACACTTTGCTCAATACCGGATACAGGAATGATATGGCCAGCCCGAATACCGTCATCAGAATGGCAAACGCAAGAATCAGCCAGTCGCCGAGCGCCTGATGGACCCACAGAAGTAATGCCCCGATCGCAGTCATCAGCAGCAGACCAATCAGAAATTCCTTAATCTGATCAGCCGCGAAAGTCTTCGCCGTCGATTTGTTGAACCCGTACTTTTCCTCAATGGTCATTGTGTTATACCATGAGAAAGGAATCTCCAGCAGCGATGCAAACGCTGACAGAAGCAGCACCGCAAACATCTGCATGAACGGCGTCTCCGGAAACAGCCCTGCGAATGCCGAATAGACATTCAGGCCAAGCAGAAGCAGATCTGCAAGGAATGAAACCGTGGATGTCAGTATCGCAAAGCGTGATTTCTCAGCATGGTAGGAGCGCCACTTCTGATAGGTTTCCTTGTCGTATACATCCGCAACGTTCGCCGGAACAGGGTTTCCGGCTGACCGCATATGAATGACCGTCAGCAGAAGATTATACAGATAGACCAGTATAAAAACCGCAATCGCCATGGTTTTGAAATTCATTGTCACCAAACCTCCTGTTCGCCTTTTTCTGTATTCATCCGGTCCGGCTCTGACAAAGCCTGTCCGGTCTTACCTGCTTCTGTTTTCCAGCACTTTCATCAGCGGCGGAACGACCTTCTGTTTCCGGGTTGTGGCCGGCCTGAAAATGATATATTCGCCGCCGTAGTCAATCTTCTGAAGGAGCTGAACGTATTTGCTGCCGACTGCCACACCAGGAAACAGGATCACTCCCGCCAGCAGCAGAATGCACAGTTTGCGGCAGATCTTTTTCATCACAAGTGCTCCTTTACAGGTTTATGTGCTCATCCCAGTTCGGTCCCTTCCGGATGCCGTGTTTTCCGGCGAATCCGGTCAGCATCAGCGTCAGCGCGCTTATTGGCCGAAGATGGCCCGGCCCTGCGTTTCGAGCAGCGCCGGTATTCCGAGATCGAAAGCGCCTGACGGAAGGTCCATGAGACGGCAGACAACGGGTGCGATACAGCGCAGATCGGACGATTCAATCCCGGCGCCGGCGGGAATTCCGGAGCCAAAGCAGATGATCGGAACGATCATATCGCTGTCATCCCGCGAGCCGTGCTGCCCGTGATAGAAATCGATCATTGGTTCCGGCAGAAAAACATAACCCGGTTCTGTTTCCAGGAAAAGATCCGGGCCGTCCGCGTAATTCACGTTCAGCCTGACAGCCTCGTCGGAATCCCGTTCGAAAACATTCCGGATGCCTTCGGTATTTTCAAAAAACTGTATAACCGTCTCCCTGTTTTCCCCGCCATACCAGATATATCCGTTCCGGCCGTCGATAACAACGCCGGCAGCCGGAAAATTCATATGTGAAAGCGCCGCGAGCGGGATGGCTTTTTCCGAAGGCGTCATGCCATGATCCGCGGTGACAATGACCGCGGTATCTTTCAGCATGCCGGCCTGCTCCATTTTCCGGTAAAGCTCCCCGATCCGTTCGTCCACCGCCCGAATGCACGCCGTCATCTCTTCCGAACCGAGGCCGAACCGGTGGCCGACATAATCGGCCGACTGAATATTCACCACGGTCAGATCAGGTTCCTCTTTTTCAAGCACGGTAAACAGGGATTCAAACACCCAGCCGGCCAGGTCCATATTGCTGCGAAAATATACGTCGTTGCTGCTGTCCGTCAGCTCCGGCGGGGCGGACAAATAATCTTTCGGGCGTTTGTTGCTGATGCCGACATCCAGCCCTGCTGAAAAAAAAGACACCATATCGTCCTTGCCGGAAACAAAGGCCGTTTTCTTTCCCTCGGCGGA
>CAMJTZ010000201.1 GCA_946408865.1 uncultured Clostridia bacterium | reverse complement strand
GAAAATGAAAGAAGCAAAACCGATACCGCTGATTCCCATAATTCCGCTCAGAACTATAGAGAGCGCGATGTTTCCTATTCCCTGTACCGCAGTAGCAATTGTGGAGATCGTTTCGTCGCCGTCACCGTAGACCATATTCGCGATAAGCATCTGGATCGGCATGGTCAGTATCACATACCTCATCCAGAACAGATATCCCTGCGCCTGTTTCAGAACTTCTGATTCGGGAGAATAGCTTTTCAGATAGAAATCTCCCAGAAAGGTTACCAACAGATACAGGATAATACCCACGATGATGGACATCAGCACACCGGAGCCAAAAGACTGATCCGCTCTTTCCTTATTGAATTTCCCCATCTCTGTTGAGTACAGCAGCGGGATGCCGATGGAGATAACAGATCCGAAGAAAACAGCAAGGGTGTAAAGAGGCGTCACCAGTGTGATGGCTGCCACGGCATCAGGTCCAATGACAGCGCCGGCAATAACGGAATCGGACATCAGCATGATGGTCGCCACCATCATGTTCAGCGTTCCGCCGAGGAGCATGGAAAAGTATTTTTTTGACATCAGCTTAGGCTGTCTTTTTGATTGCACCGGATTTATCCTCCTTCGTTCGGATCAGGATATCGTATCCATAAGAACCGGAAATCTTCCCGCGATGATCCCGGGCAGGAAAGTGTACTGCGCCTTGCTGAACTTTTCTTTCCTGAAGATGCGTCCTCGGATCATAACAAAAAACGGATAAACCGCAAACAGTGGATCGGTAGACCCCGTATTGATCGCCTTTGCATAATTGTACACTTTCTTGTCTTGTTATTCAACAGATGATCCTGCTTCAGCGTTTTATATCTGACGTCCCGGGCGCAGTATGACGAGTCTCCTGGAGTCCTGACCACCAGGATGGGAATCCCGGGCAGAAGCCAGATGGTAAAGTACAAAAGATTTCACTTTCTTTCAGTTTTAAACGATAATGATCGCAATTTTAAATATCATCAGTTCTCCACTTCGGTCAAGAAAGTTGGGTATATCGCAGGCAGGTTCTATTGCCCTTCCTGGAATTCCGCATACTTGATTTAGACGTCCTGCCGGATTATTATATTTAAACGACAGGGGGATCGGATTGCCATGAAAATGCTGTTTGCGGAGACCTTGAAAAAGCTGCGGAAGGAAAAAGGCCTTTCCCAGATTCAGCTGGGAAAGCGTATGTTTGTCAACCATTCCACCGTCGCCCGATGGGAAAACGGCAGCCGCCTGCCGGACGCCGCCATGATCTCCCGCCTCTCCCGGGTCCTGGAGGTGGATGCCAATACGCTGCTGTCCACGGTGTCAGGGAGCGATGAATCCCCCAACATTATCATGGTGGATGACAGCGAGATCCTTCTCACCGACAGCCTTTCCGTTCTGGAGGAGGTCCTGCCGAACGCCTCGATCACCGGCTTCATCTGGCCGCAGGAAGCAATCGAATACGCAAAGGCGAACCCGGTCGCCCTGGCCTTCCTGGATATCGAGATGGGATCTGTCAGCGGCCTGGATCTGTGCCGTACGCTGCTGGAAATCAATCCCCGCACCAATGTGGTCTTCCTGACCGCCTACCCCGATTATTCCCTCGACGCATGGGAAACAAAAGCCAGCGGGTTTATGGTCAAGCCGCTGACCCCGGAAGGCATACGGAAGCAGCTCGATATGCTGCGCTTCCCGATCCCGGGAGGTGCCGACGCATGACAAGCTGGATTGATTATTTTTACGTGTCCGTCAGCGGCGCCGCGCTGCTGCTGAGCGCGATGGGGCTGTGGTTTACCGCCGTAATTCCGGGAACCGACCGCTGGAGCAGGCGCTTCTTCCTGTGGTATTTTCTCATTTTCCTGCTGTGCGGCCTTACCTCCGTTGCTGAAATGATCCTTGCTTTGTTTCCCGGAACCGTCACGGCACTGAAGTATGTATTGTTTCTGGAATCCATCCTCCTCTCGCTGCCGATGCCCATGCTGACGGTTTATCTGGTGCACTGCAGCGGTGAAAACCTGCACACGAGCAGGCTCCTTCGTTCCGCCACCGTCCTGTGGATTGTTTTCCTGATCTTCAATCTCCTGACCCTGTTTGTGGATGGTTTCTCCGATCTCACGCAGGGCTATCCGTACGGGCGCGGGCCGCTGTACCCGCTGCTGCTCTCGCCTGTCGTCCTGATCATGCTGCTTAATCTCGCGGCCACGATCCGGCGCCGGAAAAAGCTTTCCCGCAAGCTTTACCTCAGTTTCCTCGTCGTCACGCTGCCAATGACCGCCGCGCTGATTGTACAGCTTTTCATTGATGTCTTCCCGCTCATCGACATCAGCCTCATTCTGACCGCCCTGACCATGTACGGCCTCGTTCTCTCCGACCAGATCGAACAGGACCGGCGCAACCGGCAGGAGATTATCCGGCAGCAGCAGGAAATTCTCCGGGAGCGCGCCAGCGTCATGGTGCTGCGGATGCGTCCCCATTTTATCTACAACACCCTGATGTGCATCTACAGCCTCTGCAATCAGGATCCGAAGGAAGCCCGGCAGGTCACGCTGGATTTCACCAACTACCTGCGCAAAAATTTCAGCGCCGTCTCCAGCGACAGCACGATTCCCTTCACGGCCGAGCTGGAGCATACGCGCGCCTACCTCGCCGTGGAACAGGCGCAGCATAAACATATGCTCAGCATGGAATATGAAACGCCGTTTACCCGTTTCCGTCTCCCGCCGCTGACGCTGCAGCCTCTGGTCGAGAACGCCGTCAAGCACGGCATGAATCCCGGCCGCGGGCCGCTTCACATTGCCGTCCGCACCTGCTGCACGGACAGCGGCATCCGGATCACCGTGGAGGATGACGGTTCGGGCTTTGATCCCTCTGAGGAGGGCGATCCGCATCCCACGCTGAACAACATCCGGCAGCGGCTGGAGCTGATGTGCGGGGGCAGCATGGACATCCGGCCCCGCGACGGCGGCGGCATGACCGTGACGATCTCGCTCCCCGCCGCGCAGCTCATTCCCGAATAAAAAAGCTCCCTTCACGCGGCAGCCTGCGCTGTCCTCCGTGAAGGGAGCCTGTTTTTGATTTCTTACTTGACCGAATCGGCGGCTTCCTGGCCTGCGATCCGTCCGAAGACCACGAAGTCCGCTACGGCGTTGCCGCCCAGGCGGTTTCCGCCGTGCACGCCGCCGGTGACCTCACCCGCCGCGAAGAGTCCGGGAATGATCTGTCCTTCGGCGTTCAGCACATGCGTCCTGGAATCGATTTTCAAGCCGCCCATCGTATGATGGATGCCTGCGGTTACCTT
>CAMJTZ010000200.1 GCA_946408865.1 uncultured Clostridia bacterium | reverse complement strand
CATAGTTCTCCTCCGGCGTCAGCAGATGATTCGCGCAGCGGTACAGCACCTTGCTGGGCTCGTTGATATCCAGGATCGCGCCGCCCATGGAATACACAAATCCGTTACAGGTTGTCGCCACGCCGTGGTAGAACATGAGCCATCCTTCGCTGGTTTCAATCGGGGCCGCGCCGGCGCCGATCTTTACGCTTTCCCACCATTCCCCGCCGCTGCCCATCACATGGCGGTGTTTGCCCCAGAACGTCATGTCCGGACTCTCGCTGATGAAGATGTCGCCAAAGGGCGTATGGCCGCTGTCGGACGGCCGGCTCAGCAGCCGGAAGGTTCCGTTGATCTTCCGGGGAAACAGCACCGCGTTCCGGTTAAACGGAATAAAAGGATTTTCGATCCGGGTGAACGTTTTGAAATCCTTCGTCTTTGCCATACCGATGGAAGCGCCGTAAAAATCGCCGCACCAGATGATGTAGTAGGTATCCTCCACCTTCACCAGCCGGGGGTCATAGGCGTAATGCAGCATTTTCGGGTTTCCGTTCTCATCGGTGAAGGGCACCTTTTCCCGTTCCACGTCCCAGTGGATCCCGTCCTTCGAATGGCCGAGATATACATAGGGAATTCCGTTGATCTGCTCCCCGCGGAGCACCGCGATATATCCGTCTTCCCACGGAACCACCGCGCTGTTGAAAATCCGCGCGATCTCCGGCGTGGGATTCCGGCCCATGACCGGGTTTCCGGAATAACGCCATACGGGGGATTCCGTCTTCAGATCCGCAGGCCGTTCCTGCCAGGGGATATTCGGCAAAGCATTCACGTTGATCATCTTAACCATTTTCTTTTTTCTCCTTTTTCTTCTGTCGTCATTTCTGAACCGGATACCGTTCCGGTCACTCGATGCTGAGCGGAATCTCCGATTCCCGGTAAACCGGCTGTCCGCCTACAACCAGTCTTCCGAAGGGTTTCTGCTCTCCGGCGCAGCGTTCCAGCAGTGTCTTCACCGCCAGTTCGATCATCCCGTCCGTATCGATCCGGAACGTGCTCAGCGGAAGATCATTCTCACTGCCTGCCGGATAATCGTCAAAGCCGGTGACCGAGATATCCTCCGGTACCCGGTATCCCTTTTCCCGCAGCAGATCAATCATCATCCGCGCGGTCATGTCGCAGTTGCAGACAAACGCCGTCGGCAGTTCGTCCGGCAGTTCCGGTTTTGTAATTCCGCCGGTCAGTCCGCGGTCCGGCAGAATCCATTTATCCCGCACCTCCAGATCATTCACCAGCATGGCGCGGTAATAGCCGAGAAAGCGGTCCATAATGCTGCTGGTCGCCTTGATATTCCCGACAAACCCGATCTTCCGGTGACCGAGCCGGATCAGGTGGCTGGTCAGCCGGTAGGATCCGTATGTATTGTCTCCCGCCACGGCGTCCGCGTTCGCCTGCTCGTCGTAAAAGTCGAGGAAAACGACGGGAGTGCCGGCCTGGGCTGCCTTTCTGTAATATGCTTTCGAGGGTTCGCCCAGCATAATCAGCCCGTCCACCTTCTTCGTCGTCAGCAGGGAGGGAAGCGTCAGTTCCTTCTCGTTCAGGGGATCCAGCAATTCAAGCAGTCCGAAATGCCCCAGGTCCGTCACCTTTTTGACCAGACGCTTGTAAATCTCCGCGTAGAAGGAATCCGGTTCGAAATACCTGTCCGGGATCAGGATCCCGATCTCAAGATGTTCGCGCGGCAGGAGCCTGCTGTGCGGATACGCGTATCCCATCTCTGAAGCTTTCTTCAGGATTGTCTTTCGCAGTTCGTCGCTCATGCCCGGTTTACCGGCCATGGCCTTCGATACGGTCACCGCGCTGGTTCCCACCTCGCGGGCAATATCCCGCATGGTCGGTTTCTTTGTGGACATACTTTCACCCCTCCGGTATCCAATCCGGGTTCTTCCTGTTTCATATTCCGTCCGGCAGATCCGCCTGAATCAGCTGCAGGCACATTCTGCCGTTATGGTAAGGACATTTCCATTCTTCAACGAGCGGTTTATCGTCCACGAGCGTTCCGTCCTCCAGGACTTCATTGAACCACTCGCTGCCTTCCCGGGGATCCACCATTACTTCACGGATATACTTCCACTGGGTCCGCATCCGGTCTGCCCAGACGGGGTCGCCGGTTTCCTCCCATCCGAAGGCAAAGCCCAGCATGGCTTCCGCCTGCGGCCACCAGGCCCGGTTCGTGTTTTTCTCGCCGTTCACGATCTCGTAGGCCAGCCCGTGATCGGTAAAGCCCCGTTCGGTGGGGCTCTTCAGCAGATCGAGACACATGCTGCGCCAGCTTTCCAGCTTCTCCTCCGGGATGAATACTTTTGCCGCGTCCCAGAGCAGCCAGCTGCCCTCGATGTCATGCCCGTAGCTCTGCATGTCCAGGATCGGACGGAAATCCGCGTCAAAGAACACTTCCATGCGGCGCTTTTCAGGATTGTAAATCTTCTCCGGAAACTGGTTCAGACCGGCTGCGGCAGCTGCCGCAACCTCCGCGTCCGGACAGGCCCGGTAAAGTTCCGTATAGGCTTCCACAACATGGAGCAGCGTATTCATCGTACGGGAAGCCATAATTCCGTTCTCGCTCAGCTTTTCGTTGCTTTCCGGTGAGAAATCCGCTTTCAGCGCTTCCAGATATCCGCTCGCGTCCCTGCATCTGGTTTCAATCGTCCGGAAAAGCGCCGTCGCCCGGTCCAGCGCTTCCTGTTTTCCCGTCAGCCGGTAATAGGCGGACAGTCCGTAAATCGCGAACGCCTGGCAATAGGTGTGCTTTGTCGTGTCCGCCGGTTTCCCGTCGTATGTCACGGACCAGTATACCCCGCCGTTTTCCGGATCCAGGAAATTCTGCAGGAACGCGTACGCATGATCCGCGTACTTCCGCAGGTCCTCCCTGTCCAGGACTCTGGCTGCCGTGGAAAAAGTCCACAGAATCCGGCTGTTCAGAATACACCCTTTGACGGCCGTCCTGTTCACCTGCAGGCGGTTATCCATATATCCGTAGAAACCGCCGTATGTTTCATCCTTCATTCCCATCCAGAATGGCAGGATTTTCTGCTCCAGCTGCTGCCGGATCTCATTCTTAAGCATGCTGTTCTCCTTTGTTAACTGTTTTGTTAATCTGCTTGTATTGTACCGCATATTTCCCGTCTGTCAATCCGTAATTAACCCTTGACCGATCCGCTGGCCAGTCCGGCGTATACCTGTTTCTGGAACAGCAGGAAAACAATCAGGCTCGGGACCAGGCACAGGGCCAGGATCAGGGAAAACAGTTTCTTTATGGTTTATCCTCCTCTTGCATTTTAGG
>CAMJTZ010000199.1 GCA_946408865.1 uncultured Clostridia bacterium | reverse complement strand
TTCGCCTGAATATTATGCCATTTGGAATGACCGGACATGTTATCTCCTCCCGGAATTCTGTAAAATACGGGATATTATAGCATTCCGCATTCCGCCGCGTCAAGCGGAACAGGGCGGTCAGGCCTGGTGCGCGCGCAGTTTTCTCGAGATCGCGCTTCCCAGAAGCTGGATCAGCTGGACAATGACCACCAGGATGATTACGGTCAGGATCATCAGCGGTGTGTTCATCTTTTCATAGCCATAGGTCAGCGCCAGATCTCCGACTCCGCCTCCCCCCACGTATCCGGCCATTGCCGACGCGCCAAGCAGGCCGATCGTACCGGTCGTCAGTGCCAGCACCACCGACCCGAGTGTTTCCGGAATGATAAAATAGCGAATCACCTGGATCACATTGGCACCCATCGCCTGCGCCGCTTCAATGATCCCCGGGGAACACTCCAGCAGGCTGTTCTCGATCAGCCGGGCCAGGTACGGGCTGATATACAGCACCAGCGGCACCAGCGCAGCGGTGGATCCGATCGTCGTTCCCATCAGCAGCCGGGTAAACGGCATAATTGTCACCAGCAGGATCACGAAAGGTACAGAACGAACGACGTTCACATACAGATTCAGCACCGTATGAATCAAGGCAGCCGCTTTCCCCTTCAGAATGCCGCCTCTCCGGGTAAGTACCAGCAGCAGCGCCAGGAAGAAACCGATCACCGTTCCGATCAGCAGTGCCCATCCGACCATATACAGCGTCTGCTGGATGTTCGTCAGCAGACGGCTCCATTTTACACCGAAAACCTTTGTATTCAGCCAGTCGTTCATGTCCTGTCTTCCCTTTCCTGCCGTTTTTTCATACAGTTTCCGTGACCGTCCGGTTCTCCCAGTCAATCATCAGCCTTTTCCGGATGGCGCCGGACTGATCAATATATAACTCCGCTTCGTTGAGTTTTTCCGTCTCCCCGATCAGCTGCAGAATGAAAACGCTCATCATGCTTCCCTGCATCGGTGAAATATTGGCCCCGACAATGTTCACATCCAGGCCGTCCCTGCGGCACAGATTTGCGATCACCGGTTCGTTGACCGTATCGCCGATGAATTTCAGCTGTTCCAGACGGTAATGCCGGTTTTCCGACCGGATCGTATCGTAGAATGTTTCAGGAACCTGATCATTGATCACCGTCCGCACAAACCGCTTCGTCACTTCCGCCTGCGGCCGTCCGAAAACGTCCAGCACATTCCCTTCCTCAACTACTTTCCCGTTTTCCATGACTGCAACCCGGTCACAGATCATCTGAATCACCTGCATCTGATGAGTAATCAGCATAATGGTGATTCCCATTTCCTGATTTACCCGCTTCAGCAGTTTCAGGATGGATTCCGTTGTCTGCGGGTCCAGCGCGCTGGTCGCCTCGTCGCACAGCAGGATTTTCGGATCTGTCGCCAGAGCCCGCGCAATACCGACCCGCTGCTTTTGTCCGCCGGAAAGCTGACTGACATAGGCGTTCTTTTTTTCGCCCAGTTCCACAAACTCCAGCACTTCAGAAACCCGCCGCTCAATTTCTTCCTTCGGGCGTCCTTCCATCCGGAGGGGAATTGCGATATTATGGAAAACTGTCTTCCCTTCCAGCAGATTAAACTGCTGGAAGACCATTCCGATCTTTCGCCGCAGGGAGGTCAGAGTCTTCCCTTTCAGGCTCGCAAGTTCCTGTCCGTTTACCCGCACAGTTCCGCTGTCCGGCGTCTCCAGCCGGTTCACCAGCCGGATCAGGGTAGATTTCCCGGCTCCGGAAAAGCCGACGATCCCATAGATCTCTCCTTCCTGCACGTGAAGGCTCACATCCTGCAGAGCATGCACTTCCATGTTCTTTTCCCTGAATGTCCTGGATACATGTTCCAACTGAATCATCGCGACGATTCCACCTTTTTCACTTCACTCATCCTGGGCCGCAACCGCCTGTGCGTGGTCTTTCTGAATCTTCTTCAGAAGCATCGGATCCAGAATCAGATCCATGGCCGTCAGCGCCAGCGCTTTCGCACCGAGCGCAATGGACCGCAGTCCGGTTTCAGACCGGCTGGCTTCCCGTTTTTCAATACTGTGGCCGGCCACCGGGGTATCGCTGATCCGGATCATCGGCTGGATCACCGGAATTACCTGGGAAACATTTCCGACATCGGAAGACCCCAGCGGATGTCCAAGATCCTCCACGGTCTCTCCCAGGGAAACCAGATTCTTCCGGTAGATCTCGTCAAAGGACGGCGTCGGAACCACATTGTCGATCAGGTTTCGCTGTGCGGGCTCCAGAAGTCCCGTGCAGCCCGTCTGCAGTGCGGCGCCTTCCACAATTTTTTCCAGCTGATGGTAGACCTTCATCATACGGTTCACGGTTGCTGCCCGGACATAGAACTTACCCTCTGTCAGGTCCGGAATAATGTTCGGCGCGTCGCCGCCCTTCGTTACAATCCCATGAATCCGTACATCCCCCGGCAGCTGCTGTCGCAGCAGTCCGATCGCATTAAATACCAGCACCAGCGCATCCAGTGCATTGATACCGTCCTGCGGATTGGAAGAAGCGTGGGAGGCCTTTCCCCTGAACTCAATCCGGATCGGCGCGCAGGCGATTTCGGCATGAGTCAGCTCATGATGATCCGATCCCGGATGTACGCAAAGCGCTGCGTCCACATCCTTAAAGTATCCTTCCCGGACAAAACTGCCCTTGGCACTTCCGTTCTCGCCGCCTTCCTCGCCCGGCGTACCATACACCCGAATCTCCCCGCCGATGTCGTCAATCACCTGCTTCAGGGAAGCTGCCGCCAGTAAAGAAGTCGCTCCGAACAGGTTATGCCCGCAGCCGTGGCCGAGCCCTGACAGCGCGTCGTATTCTGCCAGGAAAGCCAGCACCGGGCCGGGTTTCCCCGATCTGTAGACGCCGGTAAATCCAGTTGGATGGCCTGCCACATTCACAGTAACTTCAAAACCTTCTTTTTTCAGTGTTTCGCTGAGCAATCCGCAGGCAAAATTTTCATGATTGCTGGTTTCCGGGTTTGCATGGATTCGAAGAGCAATTTCCCGGTATGCCGGATACCGGCTTTCCGCATACTGCAAAATCGTTTCCCTGTTATTCATAACGTTTCCTCCTGTCTTCCGTGCCGGCGGATGATCAGCGTCCGGTTGAATGTTCTTCTCGCCAGCAGGTTTCCCAGGCTCTGCAGAATAAAAGTAACCAGCAGCAGAATAATCACGCACGCATTCACGATATCCGGATGGTTCTGATTCTGCCCGTAATTGATCGCAAAGGATCCGATGCCGCCCGCTCCGACCGCGCCGGCCATCGTGGTCAGGCCGATCAGGCTGATCGCCGTCACTGTCGTTACACGGATCAGGTCCGGAACCG
>CAMJTZ010000198.1 GCA_946408865.1 uncultured Clostridia bacterium | reverse complement strand
TTTGCAGGATCTGCCGGGAGAAGCAGAGGGCGGGCTGAACGACGGAACGAAAGACTGACGGAGGTGTACGCAGTGATCTACCGACTTCCCTGTATCGACGATGAAAAGATGCTCCGGGAATATGTCCGGGAACATCACGACCATGGGGAAACCAGCATCAGCGCCAGCCTGGGTTTATCATCCACTGATTATTCCGAGTGGGTGGAGAAGATACAGAAGAACGCTTTGACCGGCGATGAGGCCTGGGGAAAATCGCTGCTGTATCTTTGCCTTGATCAGGATCACCTGGTCGGCCTGCTGAGCGTTCGGTATGAATTGCCCGGGGAACTGTCTGAAAAAATCGGGGATATCGGTTATGGAGTCCGGCCGTCTGAAAGGAACAAAGGCTACGCGACGGCCATGCTCCGGTATGCTCTGTCGGTATGCAAAGAAAAAGGCATGAAAAAAGCGGTTCTCGGATGCTATAAAGACAACCCTGCCTCAGCGGCTACAATCAGGAAAAACGGCGGCATCCTGACCGCGGAGAACAGCAATTACAATGAAAACAAAACCAGCCAGTATTATTCCATAACCCTGTCGGAAAGAAAAACGGGAATTTAAGGGAGCAGGGAGCAGAAATGAGTTCGTTGTATATCACACACTACTATGTGAAGGGGACAGATCCCTGGAAGAATATCATGCTGCTTCCGGAGGAGGCAGCGTTTCAGAAAGCTGCCGAACTGGCCTCTGCGCATAAAGGAATGACCAGTTACGGGCGTTTTGCGGATTTTATAAATTACTATCCGCTGAGAAAAGCAGCGGACAAACTGCTGCGGGAGCAGTTTACTGGCCTGGGCGGAAAACCCCAGCTGGAACATCCTTACAGTTTCGTCCTGGGGGAAAGCGATTACCTGAAAACATGGTTTGATGAGGGTGACAGTCTGCGGATTCCTTTGGATGAGATCCCGGACGAGCTGATCAGTTTTACTCCCGGCGACAGCTGCGCAAAACTCTCAAGGAACGATTCATTGGAAGCATTGACAAAACAGATGCTCATTGAAAGACTGCATACCTTTGATGATTCTCCGGAGAGTCTGATCCGAAGTATTGCTCCGTACGGATATGTGGAAGCACAGTTGTGGTACAGGCCGGCGCACCTGTAACCCGGAAACCCGGAAGCCGTTAAAATGATCTGATGTTTCAAAATATAAGCCCGGTATAATCTGTTCAGCAAATTCCAGTTTTACGGAGGAAAAGAAACATGCAGTATGATATCATCGCATTGCCTGAAGACCGGTGGAAAGGCACCGCCATCCCCCTGACCACCAGAAGCGACAGCTATTATGACCTTGAACTGAGCCCGTTAACCAGCGAAGGATGCACGGTTTCCATTGTCCGGAAACCGGCGGAAAAGGAGATCGTTCATTCGCCGGAGGAATATGATTTCCCCGATTCACTGTACCAGGATCACTGGGAAGGGGCGGAAGCCTACGGTGTTGTGAGCGATACCGGGGAAATGCTGGCTTGTATTGAAGTCTGTCCCGAGGAGTGGTCAAACAGACTCATGGTTACCGAATTATGGGTAAGCGAAGCGCTTCGGGGACAAGGCATCGGAAAGAGGCTGATGGATCAGGCAAAGGAAGTTGCCGTCCGGCAGAAAAGGCGCGCCATTATCCTGGAGACGCAATCCTGCAATACAAACGCCATCGGCTTCTACCTTCACCAGGGGTTCGAACTGATCGGTTTTGATACCTGCTGCTATACAAACAACGACATTGGTCGCAGGGAGGTCAGAATCAACCTCGGATACTTTTTCCACAGGGAAGGGCGCAGACGGTAGAGCGTTCACCGGATCGCAAATCCCGTAAAATACCGCCTGCCGGGAAACGGATTGAACAAAATCCGGAAGCTGTTTTCCGGACGCTGAGTTTCCAGCTTTGGATTATCTTTCACAGGGAGGTTTCCGACTGTGGCAATAACAATAATCTGCCAGATTGTTTTATGGATATGGTTCCTGGGATGTACGATCACTTACAGGATCGGAAAATACCTTCTTGTAGAAGGTGTCGGAACAAAAAGCGCCGAGTTTGCCGTGCTCTGCCTGTACAGCCTTGGTATCGTTTTGTTTCATTGGTTTCAGCCGGCCGGGAAATGGATACTGTTTGGAATCCTGACGCTCTGGTTTATCGTACAATTCATGTGCCACTGGTATTATACGATATTCGGCGCAAGCGAACGGAAACTGCAGGGATATAATGATTGCTTCCGGGAAAGTATTCGCATTTTCCCCATGAGTGACAAAAAACTGATTCCGGATCTGTACCATATTGTGCTGCATATCCTGATACTGATCAATATTGTATTGTGTCTTGTGTGATGCAGGGCAAATCCGGAAATGCCCCGTGCAGCAACCGGGATTCAGGGAAAGGAAAGGCAATGACGGAACAGGTTGAATTTGTCCCGGCAAAAGCCGGGGACGCGGAGTCTATCGGCAGGCTGCGGCAGAGGATCTGGGATACAACGTACCGGGGCATTTACCCGGACGCAGCCATAGACGGTTTCGACTATGAATGGCACCGGGAACGCGACCTGCGAAGGATTTCAGACCCGTCCTTCATGGTATACCTGATCCGATGCGGCGGCGTGGACATCGGATATCTCATTTTCCGGGAAACGGACACCGGGGTATGGCTTCATTCCCTGTATGTGGTGCGGGAGCACCAGCACAGGGGGATCGGCAGACAGGCATTCGGGATCCTGAAGGACTACTGCGCGGAAAGAGGGACCGACCGTTTTGCCTGCAGCTGCAACCCCCACAATGAAAATGCCATGCGGTTCTACCGGCGCATGGGCGGGGCAGTGACCGGAACGGACACCGGGCATGAAAACAGGCAGGAAGACAGCGTCATCTTTGAATTTGCCTTTACGGACGGAGGGATTCCGGAAAAGCCCGGGATATGCGAGGGTAAAATGACTTTGGAAATAAAACCTGATCTGAAAGGCTCGATCCTTGATATAGGCGGAGGCGGCGAAGCTGTTATAGGACGCGTATACGGCGACAGGGTCACTGCAATAGATAATTGTCAGGAAGAACTTGACGAGGCGCCGAACTGCTGTACAAAGCTGCTGATGGATGCTGAGGAGCTGTTGTTCGCCGATGGTTCGTTTGATAACGTGACATTTTTCTATACGCTGATGTACATGACAGAAAAAACACAGGGAAAGGCGATCTGTGAAGCCACCCGTGTCCTGAAAGCCGGGGGAACGCTGTGCATCTGGGACTGCACGATCCCTGCGGCTTATCCGGAGCCTTTTGTTGCTGACCTGGATATTCAGTTTGCTGACAAGCAAATCCATCCTTCCTACGGCATAGTAAAACAGGACGTGCAATCTTCCGATTCGATCCGTCAGCTATTGGAGAACGCCGGTCTTGATATC
>CAMJTZ010000197.1 GCA_946408865.1 uncultured Clostridia bacterium | reverse complement strand
ACTGGCTCACGATGGGATCGCTGACGTCGCCGACCTTCTCCAGCGCCGCGGCGCCGTCGGTGAAGTTCTGCTCAAACATGATGCTGGAGGGATGCACCGCGTAGCCCTTCGTGCGGTTTTCTTCCGCCTGCATGCCCGGATCCGTGCCGTACTCAAGGATCAGGTCCTCAAAGTTCGCGCCGGCTTCCAGCTTCGCGTTGATCTCGTCCACCGTGTCCTTCACGCTGTCCAGGATCGCCTGCTTCGCCGCTTCCACCATTTCGGGGGTCACGGGTTCTTCCGGCTCGGCGGTGGGTTCCGGTTCCGCGGTGGGTTCCGCGTCTGTTGCTTCAACCGTTTCAGGGGCGACTTCTTCCTTGGGCTCGTTCTGCTCTTCCAGCTTCGCGGCCAGCTCCTGCCACTTGTCCAGCAGTTCCTGTTCCACCTTCAGCAGGATGTGGGTGATGCCCCGGTAGCCTTCCGGGAAATACTTGAAATCATATCCGTAGTACTGGCTGTAAAACTCGTAGGCCTGCACCAGTTCATCGCTCATCTGCTCAGGAGTCTTTTCTTCCCCTTCTTCCGGCTGGACCATCTGGTTCAGGAAGGTTTCATCCTCTTCCACGATGGTTTTGAAGTGATCCTCCACTTCCTGGTCGGTCACTTCGATGCCTTCCTCGGCGAGCTTCTGCCCGCGGTCATAGACGACGTTCAGACGGGTGTACATCATGGCTTCTTCCACGTAGCTCTCTTCGGTATATCCGTAGTTTTCCAGGATATACGCCAGCGCGTCCGCCTTCCCCGCCGCCTTTTCCTCATCGGTGGCATCGGCGCCAATGCCGAACTGGTTCTGCATGAAGTCCGCCACAATGCTTTCCCAGTCCGCGCGGGCTTCTTCCCGGCCGGCATTCAGTTCCTCTTCCGGAATGCTGATGCCCATTTCATTCAGCTTCTGCTTCATGGCCACATAGCGGATCGCGTAATCCAGCGCGTACTGCTGGATCATCACGGTATACTCCTCCGCGTCCTGGCCGGCCTGGTAGGTCAGGTAATCCTGCCACACCCGGTATTCCTCGCTGCTTTCCCGCAGCTCCTGGCCGTTCACGGTGACCAGTACGGGATCCTCCGCGCTGCCTTCCGCCAGCGCAGCCGCGGAGATGAGCATCACCAGTGCCGTCAGTACGGCGGTTATCCGTTTCATCATCTTTGTTTCCTCCGGTTTTCAACTGGGAAGGCGCAGCCTTCCTGATGGAAGCATTATACATGATCGGAAACGGAAGTTCAACGAGCCGATTGTAAACTTCCCGTGAATTCTGTCTTTATCGCCGGCCGGAAACGTGGTATACTGAACAGGATGCAGATCAAACGCATGGGAGGAATAGCATGGCAGTTTATCATCGGATTATGCTCAAGCTCAGCGGCGAGGCGCTGAAGTCAGACCGTGACCTGTTTGATTTTGAAAAGGTAAACCGCACAGCCGGAATCATTAAGAAGATCCACGATATGGGCGTGGAAGTCGGCATCGTCATCGGCGCCGGCAATATCTGGCGCGGCCGCCAGGGCCCCGCGGCCAACATGGACGCCGTTACGGCGGACCAGATGGGTATGCTGGGCACCGTGATCAACTGCCTGTGCGTTGCGGACGCCCTCCGCCATGCCGGGCTGGACGCCGTGGTCCAGAGCGCTGTGGATATGAACCGCTTCGCGGAGCCGTTCAACGCCATGGCTGCCCGCCGCCACCTGTCCGAAGGCCGCGTGGTCCTCTTTGCCTGCGGCACGGGCAATCCGTTCTTCTCCACCGACTCCGGCGTCGCCCTGCGCGCCGTGGAGATGGAAGTGGACGCCATCCTGATGGCCAAGAACATCGACGGCGTGTACACCGCCGACCCGATGAAGGATCCCACCGCCACCCTGATCAAGGATATCACCTACACCGAAGCCCTGAAGCGCGGCCTCAAGGTGATGGACGCCGCCGCCTTCGCCCTGTGTGCGGAGAACAAGGTGCCCATGCTGCGCGTGTTCGGCCTGGACGATCCCGACAACCTGATCCGCGTGCTCGAGGGCAGCGATATCGGAACCTTCGTCCATCCCTGATCCCGGTCTTTCCTGTCATTTCATCCGCGATGCCCGATCATGCCATCGCGGATTCTCTTTATCATCTTCTTTTCTGTGAGGTGCCCCATGGAAAACCTGTTTGAAACCGCGCGCCTTTCCGTCCGGAAATTCCGGGACGAGGATGCCCGGAAGCTGTATGAAAACCACATGGACGACGAGGTCCGCCGCTGGTTCCCGAATGAGTGCTACGCCGACGAGGCGGAAGCCCTGGACGCCATCCGCTTCTACGCGGACTGTGTGGATGGCGGCCGCCTGCCCTACGTCCTCGGCGTCGTGCTGAAGGAAACCGGGGAGCTGATCGGCGACACCGGCATCAGCGAGGTGGAGGGCCGGCCGGATGAAGCGGAAATCGGCTATTGCATCGGCCGGGAATACCGCGGCAAAGGATATGCCGCCGAGCTGGTGGAAGCGGCCACCCGGTTTATCGCCTCCCGCTTCGGCATCCGGGTGATGCACGGGCGCGTGGTTCACGGAAACGAAGCCTCCGCCCGGGTGCTGGAAAAGAACGGCTACCGTTTCGCCGAAGAGGAATTCGGCGCGGAGGACGACCCGTACGGAAACGGGATGCTGGTGTACAAAAAGGAATGCTGAAAAACCGGACGGCAGGAACTCCTGCCGTCCGGTGTGTTTCCTTCTGTCTTCTTATCCGGGAATCTTCCCGCGGATGATTTCCAGCGCTTTGTCAAAAACAGGATCCTGTCCTGCCTGGAAACCCTCAACTGTCGGGAGGACCCGGATATCCGGTGAAAACCCTTTGTTGTAGATATCCTCCCCGTCCTGGGCAATGCACCTGCGCGTGCAGATCCTGAAATATCCGCCGCTTTCAAGCGGCTCACACAGGGGCTGGCCGCTGGTGCCTGCGGTATGGTTCCCGATGAACACCGCGTCCGTGTACATCTTCATCACGTCGATGAAATCCTCTGCCGCGGAAACGGTATATTCATTCATCAGGACAGCGACGGGACCCTCCAGCTTTCCGGGCGTTTCAGCATGGACCGTATTTCCTTCGTCCCGGGTGTAGAATATATTTCTTCCCATCCGGTAGAGCTTCAGGTTCCATGGTTCGTTCTCAAATTTCGCCTGTGCCCCTTCCGGCGTCAGGTCCCGGAAGTCCTCCCGGTTCATGGACCATGCCTTGTACGTCGGTTCATATACCTGGGTTTCCGCGAAACAGCTCCGGAATTCCCCGCTGATAAACAGCGCCGCGATTTTGTCGGCATTCCCGCTGTTCCCGCCGGTGTTTCCCCGGACGTCGAGGATATATCCCTTCGCGTTTTTCAGTTCGTCAAAACAGGCACAGATCTTCTCCGGCATGGAATCATCCATGAACGAAACCATCCGG
>CAMJTZ010000196.1 GCA_946408865.1 uncultured Clostridia bacterium | reverse complement strand
ACGTGGAAGAAGCGAAACGGCTGCTGGACGCGGCCGGATGGAACCTGAACGCGGAAGGCGGCGCCTATACCGAAGGACTCCGCTACAAGGCAGAGAACGGGGAACTGAAACCCCTGACGCTGCATCTGGTTTATCCGAACGACAACCTGGCCGGCCCGATGCTGGACGAAGTGTTCGCGCCTTACCTGCGGGAAGCCGGCGCGGAAATTGATTTTACCGCGCTGAGCATGCCGACGCTGCTGCAGATGTACTACCGGCAGACTGAACGGGACTGCGACATGATTCTGCTTGGAACCAACTTCCAGGACGTATTCGATCCTTCCGTGAACTATGACGCGAACGGTACCGACCGGCTGAACGGCATCACAGATCCGCAGCTGGCGGAGCTGGCGCGGGAGATGCGCAGAACCGAGCCCGGAGACGGACCGGAATACGTGCGCCGGTGGATCCGCTTCCTGGAATACCGTACCCAGGTTGTGCCGGAGATTCCGCTGTACAGCAACGCTTATATGGACTTCGCAGTATCTGCTCTGCGGGAATACACCCCCGGGATCTACTCCTCCTGGTCGGAGGCACTGATGAAATCCTACCTGAGCGACTATGTGGAGGAAGAAACGGTTGAGGTCGGCGACGACGAAGCTGTATTCGAATAACAGGGTATTCCAGATGAATGGAGCGACTCAGGGGAGGCGAACGTTCCGTGCTGTCGGGCAGAAGGAAGACGATCGGCGCTTTTCTGTGCAAGGCATATTCGATTTTTGACAACGCAGTATACCGTACACTCGAGGAAGAGGCGAAGAATCTCGATTACAACATCATCGTCTTTACGACGGTGGGCTATTTCTCGAGCCAGAACGACTACGACAAACAGGAAAAACAGATGTTTTCCTTTGCCCCGATTGAGGAACTCGACGGGATCCTGGTAGCTCCGGACACCTATGAAATTGAAGGCTTCCGGGACGAACTGATGGAGGAACTGCGGGAACGGGCCACCTGCCCGGTTGTCGCGCTGCGCCATTTCAGCGACGAACTGGACTGCGTGCATACGGATGAAACGAAAGCGATTCTGCCGCTGCTGCATCACCTGTTTGACGTGCACAAACCGAAAAAGGTCCGTTTCCTGGCCGGATACGAAGGACATCCGGACAGCGAAGCGCGGCTGAACGCCTTCCGCAGGACGATGGAGGAGTACGGCCTGCCCCTCGACGAGAAAAAGGATATCGCCCACGGCAACATGTGGTACAACTGCGGGCCGGACGCATTCAAGGCACTCTGCAGCGATCCGGAAGACATGCCGGACGCGGTGGTCTGCGCGAACGACTATATGGCGGCCGGGCTGACACGCCAGCTGCTGGACCATGGAATCAGGGTGCCGGAGGATATCATCATCACCGGATTTGACAACGTGCAGAACCTGCATCTGGAAGAACTGACAATGACGACGGTGGAGCAGGACTTCACCGGGATGACACGGGCCGCGATCCGGGAACTGGACCGGCAGATCCGTACGGGGGACAGCCGGAAGACCCGGGAGAACAATATCAGCATCGGGATTCCCGGACAGCTGGTGCTCAGCGAGAGCTGCGGATGCGGAAAGCGGGACAGCACCTTCTATTCCGAAATCAACCACGGGAACGCAAACCAGATCGACCTGCTGAACAGCCGGGAAGTCAGCATGACATACCTGACGATTGAGATGAGCGGGTGCGACGATCTGAAGCAGTTCCACCAGGTTCTGATCGACAAAAAAAGCGACACACCGGGACTGCAGGACCTGTATGTGTGCCTGTATCAGAACGGCCGGGACGAAACAGGAGAACCGATTTTCGCCAAAGAGATGACGGACACTGCCTGCCTGGTGCATGTAATGAAGGACAAGCAGGACTGCGGTATGCCGATGGTCAGCTTTGAACGGAAGTATCTGCTGCCGCCCCTGGCGGAACGTCCGGAACCCCAGGTACTCTACCTGGTTGGCCTGCACCAGAACGAGTTTGCCTACGGATACGCCATGTTCCACTACTATCCGGACGTCATCCCGTCCAACTTCTTCCAGCACTTCAACGTGATCCTTTCCGGCGCGCTGAGCAATATCCACAAACGGAATGAAATTCTGGCGCTGTATGAAGAACGGCGGATGAGCAGCATCACGGACGTGATGACGCGCCTGCTGAACCGGCGGGGACTGGAAGAGAAACTGCTGCCCGAATGGCACGGCCTGTGCGCCCGGCAGGAGAACATGACGTTCATCACCTTCGACATGGACCACCTGAAGGAGGTCAACGACACCTACGGCCACCAGGCAGGAGACTTCGCGATCCGCGCGATGGGCGCCGCGCTCCGCGCCGCCGCGCCGAAGGACGCGCTGACAGCCCGGATGGGCGGGGACGAATTCCTGACAGTGCTGACCGGCGCGAACCAGCGCTCCGCGGAGGCGTATATCAAGCGATTTGAAAAGGAACTGGAAGCGATCAACATAAAGGAAAAGCGAAGCTTCCCTGTGGAAGCCAGCAGCGGTATCTGCTATGTGAAGCTGGATGAACTGATGTCCCTGGAACACTGCATCCGGCTGAGCGACGAAGCAATGTACAAAGCAAAGGAAGAGCGGCACGCCGCCCGCAAATAGTATGCTGCGGCCGGAGAAAGAGAACGGGCAGTCCCGGAATGAGGACTGCCCGAAGTTTTTGCCTGAAAGTTTTTTACCTGTTGGAAAGGATGGCAGAGGCGTTGGGCGGGAGGCTGAAGGTGAGATATCCTTCAGTGACCTTGCCGGCCGCCTCTTTTTCGATGGTATGGCCTTCCGGGGTGGTACAGATGCGGAAGAAGAAGGTTTCATCCTCCGCAGCGCCCGCGTCCCGCACGAAAAGGCGGAAATCCGTCGGGGAAGCGGTATTGTTGACCGCGACGATGCAGCGGGTATCCCCGTCAAAACGCGCATAGGCGATCCGGCCGTAGTCGGCAAGAAGCTCCTTGAGCGAGCCGCCGGACAGGACGGGCAGCTCCCTGCGCAGATGAATCAGATCCCGGTGGAGACTGATCAGAGACTGATCCTCATGGCCCCAGGGATAGGTGCGGCGGTTATCCGGATCGGTCCAGCCCACCTGGCCGGCTTCATCCGCGTAATAGACGGTCGGCGCGCCGGGCCAGGACATCTGGATGGTAACCGCCTCGCGGAAAACTCCCTTGTTGATCCCCGCGGAGGCTGCGGCGGGACCGAGGGTGGTCGTGCGGCCGATCATCCGGTTGGTGCGGGTGAGGAAACGGGAATGATCGTGATTGCTCAGCTCATTCATGGCGCACATCAGGGAGGAATGGGAGAAACGGGCCATCTTATCCTTCATGATGCCGAAGAAAGCGGAACCGTTCTGATAAAGATCGTCGCGGTAGGAATCGGAATGCTTCTCCATACCGGTGAGGAACCAGGTGACGGGCTCCATGAAGGCGTCATAGTT
>CAMJTZ010000195.1 GCA_946408865.1 uncultured Clostridia bacterium | reverse complement strand
ATCCTGCACCAGGACGCGCTGAAGCTGGGGCAGATGATCAAGGCCAGGGCGCGGGTGCTTTCGGATAAGTATCAGCTGGGGCCCGCCGGCGAGCGCCGGATCCGCGCGGCGATCAAGAAGGCGGTGCTTTCCCAGTACGGGATCCGGGACCTGCATGACCTGCCGGCCAGGCGTCTGGCCGCGGCCCGGATGCTGATCGACGGCTGGAGCAGCTACCAGGTGATCCGGGAGGCAGCGCTATGCGGATAGCAAACGGGATCCTGCCCGGGCCGATCACGCCGGAAGAGATTGAGCGGGTGAAGAGACTGCGGGACAGCGGGGCTGTCCCGCCGCCCAGGGCAAAGCCGGCGGACGACGGCGAACGCCTGACCAGCCGGGAGATGAAAGCGCTGTATTCGATATCCGGGGCGAAGCTGCTGCTGGCATCCGACGCCATGGACGCGCTGACGAGAAGGTTTAAAAAGCTGAAGATCTGGTGGCGGTACCGCGGGGCCGTCCGAACCCTGCAGACGTGCATCGACCAGGTGATCGAAAGCAGCGACGCGGAGCAGCGGCGCACGCTGCCGCTTAAATCCGTGAACATGATCGCATCCGTGCATGAACGGAAGCGGGATGACCCGCAAGGCCTGACGACCTGGGTGTATATCAAGGACCTGAACCTGGTGGTCCGGCGCGTGCTGGACGATACCTGCGACCTGTGCGTGCTGGACGAAGAAGAGGCGGCCTGCTGTCCGCTGCAGAAGGCCCTGAAGGCCATGACGACACTCAGCACCCTGGAAGTCAGCCCGGGCCGGAACGGGTGCCTGTTCCGGGGGATGACGGTGATGGACGAGGTCGAAGACAGTGAGGAATGAGGAGGTTCCGAAGGCCAGTTTACACTGAGGAACGGGCCGGCAGGCCCAGAGGGTAGCGAACGAAGTGAGCGGGAGTGAAGACGGTATGCCGATGGATAAGGCCAGGTATCCGGCAGACTGGAAGGCAATCGCCAGGCAGGTCAAGGAAAAAGCCGGATGGCGCTGCCAGAGCTGCGGGAAGCAATGCCGGAGGCCAGGCGAACCGCTGGACACTCATCAGAATACGCTTACTGTTCATCATATTGATCACTGTCCGGAAAACTGTTCCCCGGACAATCTGATCGCGCTGTGCGCTCCTTGTCATCTGAGGGCTGACGCGCAGCATCACGCAACTACCAGGAAAGAGAGGAAAGCGAAGGCATGAAGATCACGTTTGGAGACCAGGCGGTCGAGGTCAGGCCGTGGGGCGGCGCTGGGTCCGGGAAGGTGCTGCTGATGACGGACAGCGGCGAAATGAAGAAAACGATCCTGAACCAGTGGGCCGAATTTCCAGAGGCATTTGAGCACCTGGCGGATAATGCGTGTGTGGAGGACATGGCCGGGATGTGGCTGATCGTGGCGGACGCCAGGAAGGTCGGACTGTTCTTCGACCTGGAGCAGATGAAACCCGGATGCTGTGTGTGCGCTGAAGCAGAAGAAGAGAGTGAGCCGGAATAAGCCTGGGAATGGCGGCCCAGGGGCCGCCGCTACAATCGTCGCCGGGGATCCTGATCTCGAAGATCTGTATTTGTGCGAGGTTGTGAAAGCAGCTGATCACCTGGCGGCCAATCCGCTGGTGCGGGTGCTGAGAATCATCCGGTATCCGATCCAGCACGCGATCATACTGCCGGATGTGCCGAATGAGAACGTTCCGATTCCGGAGGGCACGGTGTGCCGGCTGACGGAGATGGGAGCAGCTGATGGCTGTGGGGTCCTTCAGGCCTTCGGCCTTCAGGATGCGGACCGCGATGCGGTCCTGACAGTGCTTTCGCTGACTTACGCTGAAAGTCAGCGATTGTCAGCGGAAGAATACCTGCGAAGAGCGCCGCCGGGCGAGGCTGAAATCGTCCGGCGGCATCTGCGCGGGGAGTATGGGAAGAAAAGGGTGGTGGTCGGGAAATGAGCGAAATGAGTGAAGATACAGCGAGGGCCCTGGAAGTGATCGAGCCGATGGCAAAAGCATTGAACATCCACGTCAGAGCTGACCGCAAGTTCCTGTATCTGAATGGTCAGGCCATCGGGATCGGGTGCAACAGTTCTTATGCAACGATTATGGAATTCGTCGGATATGTATTTGTAAAATACTGGACGGACGGAAAATGCATCACAATTCCCGGAACTCTGAAGGAACGCATCAGGCGCTATTGGTTCACACCGGAGGAGCTGGAGCAGGTGATCCGGGCCGAAGGCGGTGAATACCGGGGATGAGCGCAAAATTAGTCTTATGGGAAAACGTGCAGGAGTTGACCTGCTATTGGATCGAAGACGCTGATAGCAATACCTGCATCCCGGAAACCATCCTGGATATCCGGGTAACCCCAGGCGATGATTACGGCGAGGTGGTCACCATTCCGGCCGTCTGTATGTCGAACGGGTTTGCGCCAGTCATCACCAAGCGCCGGGAAGCATACGGCAACGTTCACTGGCATGGATGGCGATGCTGGACTGAACGGCCAACCATGAACCAACGAAAGGCGGCGAAGTGGGATGAGGCTGATTGATGCGGATGCGCTGAAGGAAGACTTAACACGTTTTTACGATAACGAGGTAACAGCGAGAGACTTGATTGACGAACAGCCGACCGTTGGCGGCTGGATCAGCGTGAAGGACAGGTTGCCGGAAGAAAGAATAAATCCATTGACGCAAGATTTCCAAAACGTTATCTGTTTTTGCGAATTTGGCGGAATGCCAAAGCATACGGATATTAGAGTATACGGATTTGGTAAAAGAGCATGGGAAAACGAACCGCATTTCTGGCATGGGCCACAGATAATTGACGGAGTTATTACCCATTGGATGCCGCTGCCGGACACACCGAAATAACATTATCAGTTTGCCAGTTTATGGCGGCCCAGGGGCCGCCGCTACACACGCGGGAAACAACGGCTGCGGGCCGGGCGAATACGCTCCGCATGACAGCCCTTCGGGATCCGCGGGACAGGAGATCATTATGCCGACAAGACTGATCAAAGAGAGCGTGTGCACAAGCGACACCATAAACGGGCTGACATGGTTCCAGGAGGTTTTCTTCTACCGCCTGATCACCGTCTGCGATGACTTCGGGCGGATGGATGCGCGGCCGCCGATCCTCAAAGGCAGGCTGTTCCCGCTGAAGGAAGATCTGCGGAGCGGGGAAATCGGCAAAGCGCTGGACGCGCTGCAGGCTGCCGGGCTGATCCAGAAGTACATGGCGGACGGGAAACCCTATCTGCAGATCACCACCTGGGAGCACCACCAGAACGTCCGGGCACAAAAACCAAAGTATCCGGAGCCTGAAAGCATCTGTATACAGATGAATACAGATGTATACGAATGTTCCCGTAATCCTAATCCGAATCCTAATCCTAATCCGAATCCAAAAGAGAACGAACGCGCGCGGCGGTTCGTTCCGCCCTCTGTTT
>CAMJTZ010000194.1 GCA_946408865.1 uncultured Clostridia bacterium | reverse complement strand
GACAACGCGGGGACGGCGGGAAAATGAAATAGAAGATGTGCATTACCACTTTATTTCCGAAGCGGAATATGATAAACTGCTCAGCGAGGATGCTTTCCTCGAACACGCCAGCGTACATGGCCACCGGTACGGCACGCTGAAGAGCGAAGTGTATGACCGGATCGACCGGGGGCAGAACGTGCTGCTCGATATCGATCCGCAGGGCGCCCGCTCCGTGATGGAAAAGGAAAAGAACGCCGTCAGCGTGTTCATCCTTCCCCCGAGCTATCACGACCTGAAAGTCCGGCTGCATACACGGAACACGGAAAACGAGGAAGAGATCCAGCGGCGCCTGAACAACGCCAGGGGCGAAATCGCCCAGATGAACAAATACCGTTATCTGGTGGTAAACGACGATCTGGAACTGGCCTATGAACAGCTGGTATCCATCGTCCGGGCAGAAAAGCAGAACTCTGTCCGCTATTTTCCGGAAATTGAAGAATAAGGCAGGAGGAACCCAAGATGTCCATTGTTGATCCGAGCGTACTTGAACTGTTGAATCACGCGGAAAGCCGTTACACCCTGGTGGTTGAAGCCAGCAAGCGCGGCCGCGAAATCGTGAACGGCGCGCTGCCGATGATTGACGCGGAAGGCATGAAGCCGCTGAAGATCGCCGTGGAAGAAATCAATCGCGGTCTGCTGACTTACGACAAGCCCGCGGAGCAAGAGGAGCAGGTATAAAAATGGAACTGACCGGCAAACATATCGTGCTGGGAATTACGGGAGGCATCGCGGCCTACAAGAGCGCCGAGATTGTCTCCCGTTTGCGTCATCTTGGCGCGGATGTGCACGTAATCATGACGAAGAACGCGACGGAATTCATCACGCCGCTGACCCTCCGGACGCTGGCGGCCAACCCGGTCGTGACGGATACATTCGCAGAACCGGAAGAATGGAACGTGGAGCATGTCGCGCTGGCGAAACTGGCAGACATTTTTGTGATCGCTCCTGCGACGGCCAACATCCTGGCGAAAATGGCAAACGGCATCGCGGACGATATGCTGAGCACGACGGTGCTGGCCACAAAGGCCCCTGTTCTTGCCGCGCCGGCGATGAATACCGGAATGTGGACTGCGAAGGCCACACAGCAGAACGTTTCCGTGCTGAAGGAGCGGGGTGTGCTGTTTTCCGGCCCGGCAAGCGGAATGCTGGCCTGCGGAGACGAAGGAGCAGGCCGGATGAGCGAACCCGCTGAGATCGTGCAGAAAATACAGGAGATTCTGACACGGGAAAAAGACTTCGAGGGGAAGAAACTGCTTGTTACCGCCGGATCCACGCGTGAACGGCTGGACCCCGTACGCTTCCTCACAAACGATTCGAGCGGAAAGATGGGATTCGCGATCGCGGAAGCCGCACGCGACCGGGGAGCGGAAGTTACCCTGGTCAAAGGCAGCACGACGGCGCCTGTTCCCGGCGGCGTTACGGTAATCGAAATCGAGTCCGCGCGGGACCTGCTGGACGTAATGAAAAAAGAAGCACCAAAACAGGATATCGTGATCCAGGCCGCGGCGGTGGCGGACTACCGGCCCGCTGTATACGCAAAAACGAAGATCAAGAAAAAAGACGGCGAGCCGATGGTGATTGAACTGACAGAGAATCCGGACATCGCAAAGACCATCGGAGCAAAGAAAAAAGCGAACCAGTTTTTTGTCGGATTTGCGGCAGAAACGGATCACGTGGCGGCCCACGCACAGGAAAAGCTGATCCGCAAAAACCTGGATATGATCGTCGCCAATGACGTGACGAAACCCGGCGCAGGATTCAATTCGGATACGAATATCGTCACGCTGATTACAAAAGATGCGGCGGAAGCGCTGCCGATCATGAGCAAGCGCGGAGTCGCGGACGCAATCCTGGACCGGATCAGACGTTAAGAGACATAAAAGAAGCAGCGGCTGCAAAAAGCCGCTGCTTTTCTGCATCATCCGGTCAGTCCGCCGACTGATCAAACGGAAGGGCAAGGACGTTGGTTCCGTCGTTCCAGAGACGGTCCAGCCCGTAATAAGCACGCTCATCCCGATGAAAGAGATGCACCATGACGTTTCCGTAATCCAGAATGGCCCAGCGCCCTTCGTGACGGCCTTCCGTCCGGCGCGGGAAAAGATTGCCCCGCCCCATGAACTCATCCACCCCGTCGGCAAGGGATGAGACCTGTGCGGCGGTGCGGCCGCTGGCAATAACCAGATAATCGCACAGGACCGTCAGGTGCGATACCTTCAGAACGATGATATCCTGGGCCTTTTTCTCATACAGGTAGGACGCCAGAGCCAGAACCAGTTCCTGATCTTCCATGAAAAACCTCCTTAAAAAGATGCTTTAAGCCATGTGATGGTTTCGAGTGTGCGGGGATGAAGCTTTTTCCCTTTGGATGCAACGTGCTCAGCCACGCCTTCAAGGGAGAGGAGAAGCGCCCGGGTGAGGGATGTTTCGGAAAGGCGGCGGACCTCCTCCAGCAGGGGAAAAGGCTCCCGGTTCGGTTCGATGAAATCCGCCAGGCATACACACATCGCCAGGGGAGACATGCCCGCATGACCGGTGTTGTGATAAGCGATGGCATCGAGAATTTCCTGATCCTGCACCCCGTAGTCATCCCGGGCGACACAGGCGCCGGCCAGTGAATGAAGCAGCGCGGGAGAGGACAGGAACTCCGGATCGTCGGTCATATTATGACGGCGGACCGCCTTCTGCATATCCGCAAGGGAATAACACTTGGCACAATCGTGCAGGAGACCGGCCTCCTCGGCCTTCATGGGATCTGCCCCGAAACGCAGGGCGAGCTCCACGGAAGTGCGGGCGACGGAAAGCGTATGCGCAAAGCGGTGCGGATTCAGCGTGACGAAAAGGCGGGAGATCCAGGAAGACACGCCTTTCAGGTGCGCGCTGCGGCCATAGAGCCCGATCAGTGCGCAATATTCCTCCACCGAGGGGCAGAGCCCATGCTGCGGGGAAACATCCGGCAGAAAAAACGGATCGGTCTCCGGGAACTTTTTACGGATATAACGAAGAAGCTTCTCCGGACTGCGGGGATCCGCCTTCAGCGGGAGACGAAGGGGGACCAGCTGCTTCGAGCAGGAGGCGGCGGCGCAGAGCATACGCCAGCGATCGTCTTCCTCCGCCCGGCAGGATCCGGAGGCGGAAAGCACAAGCAGGATCTGATCCGCAAGACCGGAAGACAGAGCATCACGGCAGGCGTCAATATGGGCAGAAGTTACCGGATCAAACGGATCCACCAGAATGCCGGCACGCACAGGCAAAATATTCCTCCGATCGGATTTTTCAGACTATCAGGCATATTATAAAACAAACGCGAAAAGATTGGAAGAGGAACAGGACAAATTTTTCGGGAAAGGGTTGCATTTTCAGGATAAACATGATATTATGCCATGCGATGGTTTTTTAAGGATCCTAAGGGGAGGTGAAC
>CAMJTZ010000193.1 GCA_946408865.1 uncultured Clostridia bacterium | reverse complement strand
TTCTTCATGTAAAAAGTATACCATATGCATCTGATAAATGCAACAAAAACCGCCTGACTCATGACTAAAGTCACGAGTGTGCGGCGGTTAGTTCATCAAATTCATTGTTCTTGCCCATTCAGGGCTTTGATGCTACAATAAAAAACACTTGAAAAAAGTTACCGCAGCGATCCCGCAGGAACTGCCGGCCGTGATCAGGAGGGGATACGGTGTTTCTTGACTATATCATTCAGAACTGGGCGCTGATTCTCGTCGGGATTGCCTTTGCCATTTCCCTGAAGACCACCGGGATTCAGGACAAGGGTTCCGTCAAGCGGATGTATATCCTGATCGCGGGGGTTTTCCTGCTCTCCATCGTCGTGTTTGCGGAATTTACCATGGCCGACGCCGGCGGGTACCTGAAGGAGCGGACCGTCCTGATGGCGGTGCGCTACAGCGCGACGCCCCTGATTGTCGCGATGGTGCTCTACGCGCTGCAGAAGACGACGCGGTGGTTCATCTTTATCCCCGCGCTGGTGCTGACGGTGATCAACATCATCTCCATCTTTACCGGCGTCGTGTTCAGTCTGTCGGAGAGCGGAGCGCTGCAGCGCGGCCCGCTGGGCTATCTTCCGTATATCATTCCCGGGCTTTACGGCGTCAACCTGATCTACGTTCTGTATAAACAGAGCAACAAGCTGTATACGGAAATTATCCCGATTGTCTTCCTGGCCCTTGCCTTCGCCTCCGGGGTTTTCCTCCCCTTCCTCTTCGGAAGGGATTTCGCCCGGATCTTCTGCACGACAATCATGATCGCCCTGTATGTCCATTATGTTTTCTCCATCCATCACCTGAGCAAGATCGATCCGCTGACCGGCGTGCTGAATCTCCAGGCTTTCTATGACGACAGCCAGGTTTACCCGGAGGAGATCACGGCGCTGATCTCGGTGGACATAAACGGCCTGAAGGAAATCAACGACACCAAAGGCCACGCCGCCGGCGACGCCGCCCTGGTGGCCACCGCGCAATGCTTTACAGCCTCAGCAAAAGGCCGGCAGTCGGTTTACCGCATCGGCGGGGATGAATTTGTGATTCTCTGCAGAAAGGCAGCGGAAAACGAAGTAACGGACCTGATCCGGCGCATTCAGGAAAGGATCGCGAAAACACCGTACACCAGCTCCATCGGATACCATTATGCCGGAACCGGCAAAAAATCCGTCAGCGACATGCTGAAAAAATCAGACGAACATATGTACGCCGAAAAAGCAAAATATTACTCCGACGCCCGGATGGACCGCCGGAGAAGAAGACAGGAGGACCGGGGAAACAATTTCTGAATCCCCGGCCCCTTTTTTCAGTCGTTATCTTTGATGTGCTGCGAAACGGCGAAGATAAACCCGGTAGCGGAGACCATGATGTTGAACCGGGAGGATCCGGTATCCACGGTTTCGTTCGCCGCCGCGTGCCTCGCCTTATGGAATCCGCGCGCCTCCAGGAACGCAATCGCTTCCTCCAGGTTGTCCACGTTCATCCGGACCATCGTCCATTCGCCGTCTCCCCGGGATACGTCCACATGGAAACCGTTGGCGTCCTTCATCCGGACGTCGGTAACATTATTAATGCCGATTCCCTCTTTTGTATGACGCTTTTCAAACCCCAGCTCTTCAAACAGCTTGATGGCGCTTTCGGGATCCTTCGTAACGATCAGCGGGTTGAATGATGTGATTTTCATTTTGCTTTTCCTTTCAAAACAACAGAAAACAGCAGGCTGCCGGTTACACGCTTCCTGGTTTTCTTTTTTTCTGTGTGACCATTATAGCGTGTTTTCCTGCCTGCATCAAGCATATTTTTCCAATTTTCAGTTTTTGCCAGTTCTGCTTCAGAGCACCGCGTCCATGCATTCCGTGAGATTCCCCGCCCGGCGCAGCAGCCTCTTCCGCCGGAGTTCGTCCCCCGCGGGCCACTCCATCAGCTTTTTGATTCTTCCGAGCGCGATCGTTTCATGAAAGCGGCTCCTCCAGCCTTCATACAGCGCCGTATACCACGCCGTCAGCTCCTCCCGGTCCGCGGCGGCTCCGCCCTTGATTCTCCGCGCCAGCGCCGGATCCGCCAGCATTCCGCGGCCGATCATCACCGCCTCCGCCGCGGGGAAGCGGGCGGCAAACGCCCGGACGTCCCCGACGGTTCTCAGATCCCCGTTGTAAACCGGATGCGGCGTTCCCGCCTGCAGCGCCAGGGCAAAAGCCTCCGGATGCACCGGGCCGGAATACTGCTCCGCGGTGGTCCGGGCGTGGATCGTCACATGGGCGAGGGGATAGTCGTTCAGCACGGAGAGAATCCGGGGCCATTCCTCCGCGCTTTCATAGCCGATCCGGGTCTTTACGGAAAGCGACACCGGCAGCGTGCAGGAAAAAAGGCGGTCCATAAAAGACCGCAGATAGCCGGGGTCGCGGAGCATTCCGCTTCCACGCCCTTTTTTCGTCACCGTCGGCGAGGGGCATCCGAGATTCAGGTCCGCGCAGGCATAGCCGCATTCGCTCACGTAGTACAGCCACGCGGACAGCTGCTCCGGATCGCGGGTCAGCGCCTGCGGCAGCACGTTCAGCCCCGCGTTTTCCTCCGGGGCGATATCCCGTTCCTCGCGCGTCAGCAGGGACAGGGTCTGCGTCAGTTTGTGAAAAGGCAGGCAGTAGACGTCGACGCCCCCGAAAATTCTGCTGTGGGTCTGCCGCAGAACGCCGTCCGTAACGCCCTCCATCGGGGCAAAATAGATCTTCAAAAAAGAAAACCTCCCGCAGGCATGCTTTTGATGGTATAATTTTCCGGTTCAGATCATCTTTTCCGTCCGGAGGGAACTATGCGGAACTATCGGAAAACCCTGCTGGCCTGCTACCTCGCGTTTATAACCCAGGCGATCTGCGCGAACTTCGCGCCCCTGCTGTTCCTGAAATTCCATACGGATTATACCATCTCCCTGGGGCAGATTGCACTGATCCCGACGGCTTTTTTTCTGACGCAGCTGCTGGTGGACGTTTTCTGCGCCCGTTTCGTGGATTCCATCGGCTACCGGCGCAGCGTGATCCTTTCCGAAATCGCTTCCGGCCTCGGCCTGGCGGGCCTGGCCTTCCTTCCGGACCTGTTCGCGGATCCGTTCATCGGCGTCATGATCTGCGTCGTCATTTATGCCGTCGGCAGCGGGCTGATCGAAGTCCTGGCCAGTCCCATTGTGGAAGCCTGCCCCTTTGAGCACAAGGACGCGGTTATGAGCCTCCTGCATTCCTTTTACTGCTGGGGCTCGGTGGGCGTGATCCTGCTGTCCACGCTGTTTTTTGCGGTTTTCGGCATTGAAAACTGGAAGTGGCTTGCCTGTATCTGGGCGCTGGTCCCGCTGTATAATATTTACAATTTCGCAACCTGCCCCATCGAGCGGCTGACGGAGGAAGGCCAGGGAATGAAGATCCGGGAGCTGTTCCGGCTGCCGCTCTTCTGGCTGGCGATTCTGCTGATGGTCTGCGCCGGGGCTTCCGAGCTGGCGAT
>CAMJTZ010000192.1 GCA_946408865.1 uncultured Clostridia bacterium | reverse complement strand
GACAAACCTCGGTGTCTGGCCGATCGCCCGGAAAACCAGTTCCTGCGTTTTCCGAAAAGAATAGATATTCTCATCCACGCTGTTGTTTTCCATCTTTTTTGTGCCGGTCAGCCCGTAGTTTCCGACCTCGCAGCCTGCCATGCGGACTTTCTTTACAAGTTCCGGGCACTCATCCGCCACCTTCCCGGTAACGAAGAATACGGCGCTCACCTTCAGCTCCTGGAGCGTTTTCAGCAGTTCTTCCATGGATGCTTCGTCCGTGAATCCTTCAAACACCAGGGATATTACATCCTGATCCGTTTCAACGCCTGTCAGGACAGGAACCGGTTCACTGGTCAGTGCGGTCGTTGGAACAGGTGTCACCGAAGGACGGATCGTCGGGGTCGGCGTCGGTTCAGGCGTCGGGGTCGGACTGGGCGTCGGCGTTTCGAGATGAAGCAGGTTCTGCACCGGTGCGCATCCGCTCAGAAACAGCAGACACAGGCACAGCGTCAGCGCCAGTGCCTTGACGGAATGCTTCCTCACTGATCCTGTCCCCTTTCCTGCTTTTCCTCCGGCTTTTCCTGCAATTCCTCCGTCTCCTGATTCTGTTTTCGCAGAGAGGCTGCAAGTTTTGTGTTCTTTGCCATCAGCGCCTGGTAAGCGCTCGTCATATCCCTCAGCTGCGCTTCCAGATCCTGTATTTCCCTGCGCAGCTTCTCCTCCCGCTGTTCAGCCTCTTCGCGGCGGCGTTCCGCATCCCGGTACGCCACTCCCAGCGCATGAATCTGCAGCGTGCGGTCATCCATTTCGCTGACCGGTATATCTTTCCTGTTATCCATAAATAAACAACCCTTCCAGAAGTCTTTTCAGCCACTGCAGAATCCCGGTCTTCCACATGAAAAATCCGATGGATCCCAGAAAAGCAATCGCCAGAAATGTGTTGAAAATGCTGTGGGCCACGCTGCGTTCCGAAGTCATGTCCTCCGGGTCCTCCGGGTCCGCCATCGTGTGCACGTTGTCCGGCCGGATGTCATTCGGAAACCAGACAGCTGTTTTTTCCGGATCATACGCTGCAGTAACCCGGATATTGCGGATCTCCTCCGGAAGGTCTTCTGTACGGATTTCCGGCCCTGTGTCCGGCTTCACAGTATCCGTACGCATGCCTGTCGCGGATCCGGATTCCCCGTCCGCGTCCGGGGATACCATCCTGCTGGAGAGAATGCAGCAGGTGGCAATCAGCATGGTCTCGCAGTGTTCCGGCAACGGCTGGTATTCATATTTTTTATGGATGTACTCAAGCACCCGGTTTTCCAGATCCTTTGCCGCTTCCGTATCCCCCATCAGCAGGATGCACTGTTTCCGGATCACATCCCCGTATGCGGCGCGGAATCCTTCCATTTCCTGCTCTGACAGCAGGATTCCCGATTCCATATCCCCAGCCTCCTTTTCCTTCGTTTTTTGTCCTTACTTCACGCAAAACCGGTGAAGCAGTAAGTCTTTCTGGAGTTCCAGTTCCTTTTCCTCATCCGATTCCGGATTGAAATAAACAAGTCCCACCGCATACCGGGTAACAGCCGCCATCATCAGATGAACCAGTGTGGAGAACATTTCTCCTTCCGAAACATCGTTCCGCAGGGTTCCATCCTCCTGTCCCTTCTGGTAAATCCGGACAAAGCGCTCTTCCAGCGATGCTATCACCTTATTGTAGGGCTGTCTCCGCTCCGCTGAAATCTGCTCGCTTTGAAGAAATACATTGAAGAACTGGTTAAACCGCAGCAAATCCTTATGGTTCCGGTACAGATCCAGAAACGCTTCCAGAAAAAAAACCATGTTCTGTGCCGCGGTCATATTCTGTCGGTCAATCCTGTCCATTTTTTCTGTCTGCTCAGTAAAATAATTCTTCCAGGCCCACGTGGCAATCGTCAGCACCAGTTCCTGCTTGTTGGTATAGTAACGGTACAGTGAAGCAATCCCGATGCCGGCCGCTTTTGCCACATCCGTCATCGTCACGCCGGCAATTCCTCTTTCAGAAAATATGCGGAACCCTTCCTCCAGAATCCGTTGGTTTTTGGCTGCCATTTCGATTGCGTCCTTCTCCTGGTTTCTGCTCATTTTTTCCTCCATGGACCCGTTTGTCTGCGATAAGTGTTCTATCGTGATAAGCCACGTATCACGGTTGGCATCCTATCATAATAGGCTCTTTATGTCAATGAAAAAAAGGCCGCAAAGCCTTCTGTTTCCTCATTTTTTGTGTCTCTGTGCACGTCTCGTCACGGTTTTTGCTGTTTTTTTCCTGTTTTTTGGAGAATGAGCCCTGAATAACCGCCGGAAACAGCTGATTTTATTCCCAGCAGATCTTCTCTTCCATCATCCGGATCAGTCTTTCCAGGCCGGCAGCATCCTCCGCGGAAAACCGGTCCTGCACCGGACTGTCGATATCCAGCACCGCCCGTACGGTACCGCCGGAATGGATCGGAATTACAATCTCGGAAGCAGATGCGCTGTCACAGGCAATGTGGCCCGGAAAAGTATGGACATCGGGAACTACCTGCATCCGGTCCTGCTGTACGGCTGTACCGCACACGCCCTTTCCGACCGGAATATGGATACAGGCCGGTTTCCCCTGGAAAGGGCCTACCACCAGCTGATCTTTCCGTATCAGATAAAAGCCTGCCCAGTTCAGGTCTTCCATGGAGGAAGCGATCAGAGCCGAAAGATTGCTCATCGCCGCCACATACCACGGTTCGGTATCCAGTATTCCCTCCGCCTGCTGCAGGAGCATAGGATAATCCGTTGTACGGTTCCTTTTCTGCATGGTTCTTCTCCCCCGTATCTTTTCAGTGCAGGTTTCCCTGCATCATCCGTTCGCTGACAGGGATTATAGAACAGACGATAAGGAGGTGCAAGCATCTCTGAAATACACGCTTGACTTAAAGTCTGCTTTAACCTTTATGATGATGAAAGAAAAAGATCGGAGGAAAGCAATATGTTCGGATTCAATTACTATACCCCGACAAAAGTCGTATTCGGCAGGGAAACGGAGCTGAAGACTGCGGAACTGATCCGGGAATTCGACGGAAAGAAAGTCCTGATTCACTACGGCGGAGGGAGCGTCGTCCGGTCCGGCCTGCTGAAGCGGGTAACCGATACGCTGGACGCCGCCGGAATCGCTTATGTAACATTGGGCGGCGCGGTCCCGAATCCGCATCTGGGCCTTGTCTATGAAGGTATTGCCCTGTGCAAAAAGGAAAAAGTCGATTTCCTTCTGGCCGTCGGCGGCGGAAGCGCCATCGACTCGGCCAAGGCTATCGGATACGGCGTCACCAATGAAGGCGACGTGTGGGATTTTTACGATTATAAACGCCAGGCCGCAGCCTGCCTGCCGATCGGCGTCATTCTGACGATTGCCGCCACCGGCAGTGAAATGAGCGATTCCTCCGTGATCACGAAGGAAGAAGGCCTGGTAAAGCGGGGATACAGCAGCGATTACTGCCGGCCGAAATTCGCGATCATGAATCCGGAGCTCACCATGACCCTTCCGGATTACCAGAC
>CAMJTZ010000191.1 GCA_946408865.1 uncultured Clostridia bacterium | reverse complement strand
CGGAACGCGAAGGTTTTCCTGATGGACGAACCGCTGAGCAACCTGGACGCGAAGCTGCGCAACCAGATGCGCGCGGAAATCATTCTGCTGCGGCAGAAGCTGGATACGACTTTCATCTATGTGACGCATGACCAGACCGAAGCCATGACGCTGGGCGACCGGATCGTTATCATGAAGGACGGGTACATCGAGCAGGTCGGCACGCCGCAGGAAGTATTCGACACGCCGGTCAACCTGTTCGTCGCCGGATTCATCGGCAGCCCTCAGATGAACTTCCTGAAGGCGAAGCTGGTGCAGGAAGGCAGCGGCTACTGCGTTGAAATCCTGGGCGCGCGGATCCCGCTGAACGAGGACCAGACCGCCGTGCTGGCAAAGAAAAACGTGAAGAGCCAGGAGATCATCCTCGGCGTGCGGCCGGAGCACACGACGGTGCTGTTTGACAAGGCGGAGAACGCGATCGAATGTACCATCGACGTGAACGAAATGATGGGCAGCGAGCTGCACCTGCACCTTTCGAGCGCGAACGATGACAAGATCATCGTCCGGCTGCCTACGGTGGATCTGACGAAGGAGCAGCGCAACTCCCTGGCTTACGGGAACAGGATGTACATCACCTTCCCGGCGAAGGTTATGCACCTGTTTGATCCGGAATCAGAAAGAAGCCTGATCGACGGCTGAACTGTCACAGGAAAATGCGGATTGACGAAATAAACGCCAGTCCGTATTTTTACGTTTCTTTAACAAATTATTTCAGGAACCTGTATCCGAAGCCTTTTCAAATGCCGCGGACTGTGGTAGGATAATCTGCACGGTTCAGAACAGACAGATTTTCAGCAGATCATACCGCAAACAGAGGATATACAGCACCTTGCAGGGAAGGGGGTGTCAGCCGTCATGCTGCCAGAGAACTACAATCCGTCCAGTGAGCTTACGGTCCTGGCCGCATGCCTGGTCCTGGTGACGCTGCTGCTCGTCTCCTTCAAGGTACGGATGAAAACGTTCCGGATTTTCGCCGCGACGCTGGGAATCCTGATGGCCGCGACAACCGCAGACCTGCTGCTGCACTTCCTGATCGAAATGAATCCGGATGCGCCGAAGGCGATCGTATACGGGCTGCGGAGTCTGTACCACGTGCTGCTGTTCACGATGCTGCACAACTTTGTGACGTATACCTGCGCGGCGGCAGCCCTGCCGCGGGAGGCCCGGGCCCCCTATGTCACAATGGCTGCGGTGCTGCTGATCACCTTCTCCGTTGCAGATACGGTCGCGATCTTCACCGGGCGGAGCATGTACATCTCCGGCGGGGTGATCTCCTTTGAGGGTTCCCTGATCTTTACGATCGGATACATTCTTTTTATGATCCTGATCGCGGCGGTGCTTTTCCGGGTGCGGCGGAGGCTTTACCGCCGCGTGATAAACGGCTTTTTCGCGGTGATGGTGATTTCGCTGGGAGTGCTGGCGCTGTCCCGGATCCGGATCCAGTCCACCTATACGGCTTCCACGTTCCTGTTTCCGCTGATTGCGGTGATGTACCTGATGCACTCCAACCCGTACGACGTGCAGCTGGGCGCGAACGACCTGCGCGGGCTCAACAACCTGATCCGCTACAGCGATGAGAGCGGGAAGAACTACCTGTATCTGAGTCTGTACATGCGGGAGCTGGACGAGAGCGGCAAAACGATGTCCGAGGAGATGCGCGCTCTGGTGCGGCACGTGGCGGAAACGTATTTCCGGAAATCCGCGCTGTTCCAGATCAGCAACGGGCACATGCTGCTGATGGTGCCGAAGGAGAAAAATCCCGGATACGAAAAGCGGACGGAAGAAATCCTGAAGCAATTCAAAACCGAGTACAGGAAATTCCGGTACGACTACAAACTGATCATCGGGGAAACCACGCGGGAGCTGAGCCGGAAAAACGACTATATCGCCTTTATCCGGAGCATACACGCGCGGATTCCGGAGAACACGATTTACCGGGTGCAGGCGGATGACCTGAACAAATTCCGGCTGTACGAGGCAGTGCTGAAAGAAGTGGCGGACATCGCCGCAAACAAAGACCCGGAAGATCCGCGGGTGCTGGTATACTGCCAGCCGGTATACAATATCCGGACCGGGAGATACGACACCGCGGAAGCGCTGATGCGGCTGCTGCTGAAGGACACGGGCCTGGTGTATCCGGATCTGTTTATCCCGATGGCGGAGGAGAACGGGTATATTCACGCGCTGACGCAGATTATCCTGAACAAAACCTGCCGGGCGCTGAACAACCTGATTGCGGAGGGATACGGAATCACGCGCATCAGCGTGAACGTATCCGCGATGGAACTGCGGGAGCAGAACTTCTGCAGCGATATCGGCAGCATTATCGACGGCAGCGGGCTGGACGCCAGCCGGATTGCCATCGAACTGACGGAATCCCGGAACGAGAGCGATTTCCTGCTGATGAAGGAGCGCATCGAGGAGCTGAAAAAGAAGGGAATCATTTTTTACCTGGACGACTTCGGCACGGGATACAGCAACATGGAACGGATTCTGGAGCTGCCGTTCGACATCATCAAATTCGACCGGAGCATGGTGATCGCCGGCGGGCAGAGCAAGCGGTCCGAACAGGTGCTCGGCAGTATGGCGGAACTGTTCAGCAAGCTGCACTATTCCGTGCTCTATGAAGGCATAGAGGACGAAAAGGATGAAACCATGTGCCGCGGACTGAACGCTTCCTACCTGCAGGGATACAAGTATTCAAAGCCGGTTCCGATCAGCGAGCTGCGCAGGTTTCTCGAAAAAGCCTCCTGACAAAACAGAAAAAAAGGATCAGAGGGCGGGGGGGCAGAATAAAGACAGCGAACGAGACAGGAGGGCACAGGAAAATGGCCTGTACAACGGTTTTGGCCGGCGCGAAAGCCAGCCACGACGGATCCACGATGATCGCCCGGACGGACGACGGACACTTTGACGTCAAAAAGCTGATTGTGGTCAATCCCAAGGATCAGCCGAAAAAATACAGGAGCGTATGCTCCCATACGGAGATTGAGCTGCCGGACAATCCCATGCGCTACACGGCCTGCCCCAATGTGGACCGGGAGAAGGCAGGCATCTGGGCTGCGACCGGCATCAACGCGGCCAACGTCGGCATGACGGCGACGGAGACGATCACCACCAACGCACGCGTGCTGGCGGCGGATCCGCTGACCGAAATCAAAAAGGCGAAAAACCGGAAGGAGAAGGACACGCCCGGCGGGATCGGCGAAGAAGACTTCGTCGTGCTGGTGCTTCCTTATATCCGCAGCGCCCGGGAAGGTGTGCTGCGCCTGGCGGAACTGCTGGAAAAATACGGAACGTATGAATCCAACGGAATTGCCTTCAACGATGAGAAGGAAGTCTGGTGGATGGAGACGATCGGCGGACATCACTGGGTTGCCCGGAAGGTGCCGGACGACCGGGTGGTTATCGCGCCGAACCAGTTTGCCATGGACGGATTCGACCTTGATGACGCCTTCGGAAAGAAGAAGAAAAACCTGTGCAGCAGCGACCTGCGGGAATTCATC
>CAMJTZ010000190.1 GCA_946408865.1 uncultured Clostridia bacterium | reverse complement strand
TTGGTACAGCCCACTTCTTTCAAAAATTCAGCCTGCTCTTTGGTCTCCACTCCTTCGGTAATGGTATCGATGCCCAGGCCGATCGCCATTCGGATCAGTTCGGTGAGAATGATCTTACTTGCGTCGCCTTTGTCGAAATTCTGCAGGAAGCGCATATCCAGCTTGATCAGATCAAAACGCAGACTCTGTAACACGTCAAGGGAAGAGTAGCCGCTGCCGAAATCGTCCATCCAAACCTTGAATCCCAGGTCCCGGAAACGGGCGATCTGTTCTTTCATAAAATCAAAATTGGCGCCGATAATGCTTTCGGTGATCTCGATGGTAAGCTTTTCCCTGGGAATACCGGCTGCGTCTACTCGCTGCCGGATCTCTTCCACGATATCGCAGGAATCAAAATCCGCCCGGGACAGGTTCAGGGAATGAGGCACGAGATACAGGTTTGCCCGCTGCATGGTTTTCATCTTTTCCAGGACCTGGTCCAGCACATACAGATCCAGCCTGGTGATCAGCTTGGTACTTTCCAGAATGGGGATAAAATCTGCCGGAGAAAGGAGCCCTTTCACCGGATCGACCCAGCGGGCCAGGGCTTCTTCGTCGCAGACCCTGCCGTTGGCAGCCCGGATGATGGGCTGATAGTATACTTTGATCCATTTCTCCTTCAGGGCCCGGTCCAGGTTGCTGGTGATATACTGGCGGGTATTGGCCTGCTCCAGCATGGTTTTATCAAAGTAATAGTATCCGGAAGCGTACTGGTCCCGGTTCTGGTCGCAGGCATATTTTGCCCGGTCGCAGGCCGAAGACGGCTCCACCGGTTCCATCCGGTGCAGGTAGATGCCTATCCGCACGGGCAGGCTGTTCCGGTTGTTCAGTTCCCCGCATTCGGCAATCAGCTTCTGCAACCGTTCTTCCAGATTTTCCTCGTCGGTGAAGGCGGCGAAATGATCCTGGGCAAAACGGCTGCACTGTTCGCTGCCAAAATAGCTTACCAGAATGTTAGCAAAACCGGTGAGGAGCTTATCCCCTTCGGTAAATCCGAACTGGTTGTTATAATACTTCATGCCGTTCAGGTTCAGGAACAGGAGAACCGGGTCCTTTCCCTGCTCCAGCAAGCGCAGCTTTGCGGCTCTTGCCAGTTCAAAGAAATAGCTCATACTGGGCAGTCCCGTGAGACGGTCGTACCGGTAAAGGGCAGAGGGATCGGAGAAGCTTTCCATGCTGTTTGCACGTATCCTGCCAGCCTGGTGCTTTTTCATGCAGTCGCCCCCTTTCTCCGGAAGACCCGGTTATGATTGAAATGTTTCATAAAATAATCCTTAACAATACTAAATACCGACAATTTTCTACTTTAATTATAGTAAATATACACGTTATTGTCAAACCGAGTCAGCGCTGTCGGGTTTTGCTATACTTTATAAATATAGCAACTGTCGCCAAGTACGGTTTCTGTTATAGCGGCCGACGACAGATGTATCTTGAAGTGATGCTGAAAACGTGATATAATAATATGAATTCTCAATAAAGATTACGGTTCGATAAATTCCGGAACATTGACGTAGTCAGTTACAAAAAGCGCCGGTCAGCGTGCAGACGAATGAATCAGTGTTTCCGTAAGTATCCCGGTAACGTATGGAGGAAAGCGATGGCCAGAAATCTGGAAGATTTCATTAAGAAAAATTATAAAAAGGCAATAGAGCGTCACGAAATCCAGGCGTATTATCAGCCGGTCATCCGTACGTCTTCCCGGAAGCTGTGCAGCTTTGAGGCATTGGCCCGCTGGATCGACCCGGAACTGGGTATGATCTATCCCGATGAATTTATCCCTGTACTGGAAAAGGAACGGGCGATCCACCGGCTGGACGCCGCGATCCTCCGGCAGGCCTGTGCGCGGATCCGGAGCTGTATCACAAAAGGCGAGACCCCCATTCCCATTTCGGTGAATCTGTCCCGGCTGGACTTTACCCTTTGCGATATCTTCGCCGTTGCGGACCAGGTCGTCAGCGACTACCAGATTCCCCATGACTTTATCTACTTTGAAATTACCGAGAGCGTGATGGCCGAAGAGCAGGAAATGATGAAGGGCATTGTGGAACGGTTCCGTTCCGCCGGCTTTCAGATCTGGATGGACGACTTCGGCAGCGCCTATTCCTCCCTGAATGCCCTCAAGGAGTTTTCCTTTGACGAGATCAAACTGGACATGCGTTTCCTCCATCCCTTTAACCTGCGGGCGAAACGGATCGCCACCGCGGTGGTGGAGATGGCCAAGAGCATCGATATCCACACGCTGGTGGAAGGCGTGGAAACGGAGGAACAGTTCCGCTATCTCCGGAATGTGGGCTGCGAAAAAGTGCAGGGCTATTACTTCGGTAAACCTGCGCCCTATGAAGAAGCGCTGGCCCGGCTGCAGGAAAAGGGAATCCGGACGGAAGCGCCCCACGAACGGCGCTACTATGACGAAATCGGCCGGATCGATTTTCTCAGCGCGGTGCCCTTTATGACCCGGGAGGAGCATGACGCGATTACCACCGCCAGACAGCTGAACAGTATCCCGCTGGCGCTGGTGGAATTTTCGTCGGATTCCTTCAGCGTTCTGTTTCATAACAGCGCCTTTGAAGAGACGGCGTCGGGTACGGAGATGTTCTCCATCGCGTTAAGTCAGGAGATGCTGTCCCAGCCCCAGCCCTATTACCTGCTGTCCGACAAGCTGATCAACCTGATCGATTCCGTCAAAACAGGCGGCGACGGGAGGATGCTGTTCACTTCCAATGAAGAATACTTTGAAGTGAAAGCGCGCTGCATGGCAAAGTCCCGGGAAAAATACTGTGTGCTGATCCAGCTCACCAATCTTACCAGGGATACCCAGTCGGAGAACACCGCCTATCTGGACGAGTTCGTCCGCCGGATCAATGATATTTTCGACCGGATCACCCTCATGAATGTCCGGGATAATCTCATCCGGCCCCTGAATACCACCACAAAGGAAGATTTGCTTTCCGGCAGATACGGGATTCGGGAACGGGTGAGGGAGTACGCGGAAAAGTATATCTATCCCGATGACAGGGCTGAATTCCTTCGTCAGTTCAACCCGCAAACGGCCTTAGACCGTTTTTCCGTCAGCGGGTGCGTGAGTTTATCGGAACTGTTCCGGACCAGCGTGGGCCACGGGCAATATGCCTGGATGGAATATACGCTGCTCAAAATCGACCGGGACAACTATTTCCTGCTGATGCGGAACGTGCACGAAACCGTGACCTGTTTCCTCAGAAAGAACAAGGTAAAAGTGGAGGGGGACGGGTATTTTACGCCTTCCCACCTTTGGAACAATCTGCTCCGGTCCAATCTGCTGCGGCTGTTCTGGAAAGACCGCGACCGCCGGTTTGTCGGGGCGAGCCAGGCCTTTCTGGATTACTACGGATTTACTTCCATTGAGGAAATCCTGGGCAAGAACGATGAGGAAGTAGGGTGGCATGTCCATCCGGAAGCCTATATGAACGACGAGTTTCAGGTCATCAACGAGGGCGAAACCATTCATTTCATGCCCGGCCTTTGCATGAACGAAGG
>CAMJTZ010000189.1 GCA_946408865.1 uncultured Clostridia bacterium | reverse complement strand
TCGGCAGAATTCTTCCAGTACCGTGCATTCAAGAAATCAGAGTTACCACTATAATGATCGTGTGTTTGTGGAACAGGCGCTTCTTACAGAAGTAAAACGCCGAGGTTTGTTTGAAAGATTTCATGACGCATATGAATGGCTCTATATTTTCAGATACGCTCTGAATACATTTCATATGTATGTTGGAACGCATGACAAACCGGATGACAAACTGCTGGAAGCACTGATGAAGGATTTGAGGAAACAGTTTCCGAGATGGTACCGAAATCCGTATTTTCGAAATGAATATTCGAAAAAAGAACGGATTATAGATGCACTGATAGTTTATTTCCCTACTTTGGCAAGAAAATGGTTCTTTTGAAGGATAAAACTCGAAAAATAGAAAAGGAAGGTTGACACAAGATGCTTACGAACAAAGTGATCCTGGTTACCGGAGGAACGGGCTCTTTCGGAAACACATTCGTTCCGATGACGCTAAAAAAATATGATCCGAAAAAGATCATCATCTACAGCCGTGACGAAATGAAACAGTGGAATATGGCCAAAAAATTTCAGGGGGACAAGCGGGTCCGCTTCTTTATCGGCGACGTGCGGGACAAAGACCGCCTGTATCGTGCCCTGGACGGCGTAGACTATGTGGTGCACGCCGCAGCCACGAAGATTGTGCCCACTGCGGAATACAATCCTTTTGAATGTATCAAGACGAACGTCCTTGGTGCGATGAACCTGATCGACGCCTGTATTGATACCGGGGTGAAGCGGCTGGTAGCGCTTTCCACAGACAAGGCCAGCTCTCCCGTGAACCTGTACGGCGCGACCAAGCTTTGTTCGGACAAAGTTTTTATTGCCGGCAATTCCTATACCGGCGGCCGCACAAAATTCGCAGTGGTCCGTTACGGCAACGTCATGGGGTCCCGCGGTTCCGTGATTCCTTTCTTTATGGAAACAGCGAAGACCGGAAAGCTGCCGATTACAGACAAACGGATGACCCGGTTTATGATTTCCCTGGAGCAAGGCGTGGAACTCGTCTGGCACGCTTTTGACGACATGGAAGGCGGGGAAATTTATGTAAAAAAGATCCCGTCCATGAATATCTGCGATATCGCTTCCGCGGTAGATCCGAACGCGGAACAGGTTGAGATCGGCATTCGTCCGGGAGAGAAGCTTCATGAGCAGATGATCGGCGTGGAAGACGCGCACTTTACCTATGAGTATCCGGAACATTTCAAGATTCTTCCGCAGATCTGCGAGTGGGGTTCCTTTGACGCCATGATCAAGGGCGGGAAGAAGGTCCCTGAGGGATTCAGCTATACATCCGATAATAATACGGAGTGGATGACGATTCCGCAGCTGCAGGACTGGATTGAAAAGAACCGTGTGAAAATCGGGAGCATCTGATTTTTCCAGTTTGATTGAGTTATATCCGGGAGGCGGAGAAGAGGAAATGGAAAAGCTTGCGATCTTTGGCGGGAAGCCCGCGCTGGAGCAGAAAGTCGGTTATGGGCATCAGTATATCGATGAGGCAGATATTCAGGCCGTTGTGGATGTACTGAAAAGTGATTTTTTGACCTGCGGCCCGAAAATCGATGAGGCGGAGAAAAAACTTTGTGACATCACCGGAGCGAAGCACGCGGTCCTGATCGCAAACGGGACGGCCGCGCTGCACGCTGCCTGCTTTGCCGCGGGAATCGGCGAGGGGGATGAGGTTATTACGACGCCGATCACTTTTGCGGCATCCGCAAATTGCGCCCTCTACTGCGGCGGGAAGCCGGTTTTTGCCGATATCAATCCGGAGACATACAATATCGATCCGGATCGGATTGAGGAACGCATTACAGAGAAGACACGCGCGGTCGTGGCTGTGGATTATACCGGGCAGGCGGTGGAAGCGGACAGGATCCGGAAAATCTGCGAAGATCACGGCCTGGTCTTTATTGAGGACGCGGCGCATTCGCTTGGCACTGTCTATAACGGGAAGCCGGTCGGAAGCATTGCGGACATGACCGAATTCAGCTTCCATCCGGTGAAAACCTGTACGGCCGGTGAGGGCGGGGCAGTTACAACGAATTCCGATGAACTGTACAAAAAACTGCTTCTTTTCCGCACGCACGGAATTACCCGGAACCAGGACTGGATGACAAAGGACAGTGAAGGCGGCTGGTATTACCAGCAGATTGACCTGGGGTATAACTACCGGATGACAGATATGCAGGCGGCGCTGTTGTCCTCCCAGCTGGATAAGCTTGGCTTGTTTGCTGCCAGGAGAAAAGAACTGGTCCGGCGTTACAATGAAGCCTTTGCCGGAATGCCGGAAATCACGGTACAGAAGGAAATTCCGGAATCCGATACGGTGCGGCATCTGTATATCCTGCAATTCAACCTGGAGATGCTGAACTGCGGGCGGAGGCAGATTTTTGACGCGCTGCAGGCAGAAGGCGTCGGGGTGAACGTGCATTATATTCCCACCTATCTGTTCCCGTATTATCAGAAACTGGGATATAAAGCGGGCACCTGTCCGAACGCGGAATGTCTGTACGAAAGAATGATCTCCATTCCTCTGTATTACGGACTTACCAATGAACAACAGGATCACGTTGTTGAAGCGGTCCGGAAGATTATTGAATATTACAGGAAGTGATTGTCAATGGCCGGCGTGGCGATTATTACTGCCCGGGGAGGAAGCAAACGGATTCCAGGAAAAAATATAAAGGAATTCTGCGGGAAACCGATCATTGCCTACAGTATAGGAGCGGCGCTTGAAAGCAAGGTTTATGATGAGGTCATGGTTTCCACAGACAGCGAGGAAATTGCTGAAACAGCAAAGAGATACGGCGCATCGGTTCCGTTTTACAGATCTCCGGAAACGAGCAATGATTTTGCGACTTCCGCGGATGTGATAGAAGAGGTTCTCCGGAAGTATCAGGATACAGGGAGAACGTTTGATTTTTTCACCTGTATTTATCCGACGGCTCCTTTCATCACAGCAAAGAAACTGATTCGGGCCAAATCGTATCTTGATACGGTTGTGAACGCTGATGGAGTTGTTTCAGTGGTTCGTTTCAGTTTTCCTCCGCAGCGGGCTTTAAGGATTGTGGACGGATGCCTGTCCTATCAGCATCCGGAATACCAGAACAGCCGGAGCCAGGACCTGGAAGCACTGTATCACGACTGCGGCCAGTTCTATTTCTGCAGGACAAAGCCTTTCCTGAAACACCATTCACTGTTTTTGCCGAACAGTGCAGCATATATCATGAAAGAAGAAGAAGTCCAGGATATCGACAACATGTCGGACTGGATTATTGCGGAACAGAAATACAAAGCATTACAGCAGCAGGAGCAATGAAATGTTTCATCTATTTCAGAAAATCCGCAATGGCGGGGTGTATATCATCGCGGAAATGAGCGCCAACCATGGCGGCAGCCTGGAGAATGCCCTGGAGATTGTCCGACAGGCCGCAAAGGCCGGCGCCGACTGCCTGAAGATCCAGACCTATACGGCGGACAGTATAACGATCAATCATGATTCGGAAGATTTCCTTATTCACGGCGGCCTGTGGGACGGGTATAAACTGTAT
>CAMJTZ010000188.1 GCA_946408865.1 uncultured Clostridia bacterium | reverse complement strand
AAGAAAAAGTAATTGATTCCAGAGATCAAAAGACCGTGAGAGACAATCTCACGGTCTTTTGTTTTGTGGCGGGAAGCGTTAGGGGATCCTTTGACGCGCTTCGCTTGCTCAGGATGACGAAGTCATTTTTCTTTCGGGAAAGCGTAGTGCGGCATGATGATACCTTCTTTATCAAAGCGGGCTTTGACGCGGGTGCGGATATCGCGCTCGACGCGCCAGTGCTCGCCGACGGGGCAGGGCACCGCAATCTGGAGCGTCACGGAATTGGGCTCGAAGGCGACGATGCTCATGACGTCCGGCACGCTCGTGATGCCCTCGATTTCCCGGGCGGCGATCTCCATTTCCTCCTTTACCATGGCGACGATGCGCTCCTGGTTTTCCTCATAGGGACAGGGGACATTGACGATCGCGCGCTTGAAACCGCGGGACATGTTTGTGATGGCGCGGATATCACCGTTGGGAATGATATAGACATTGCCGTTGAAATTCCGGATGGTTGTGGTGCGGATGGAGATCGCCTCCACGACGCCGCTCAGATCGTTGACATTGACCACATCCCCGATGGTGATGCTCTTTTCAGCCCAGATGAGCATGCCGGCCAGCAGGTCCTTGACCATGGTCTGGGCGCCGAAGGCGATGGCGATACCGACGACGCCGGCAGCGGCCAGAATCTGGGTGATATCCAGACCGAGAATACCGAGGAACACGCCGACGGCGATAAAGTAACCGATATAGGAAACGACGCTGGCGATGATCGCGCGGAAAGTCTCATCCTTATGGATGACTTCCGGTTTGCCGCTGCGGCGGGCTGTTTTGCGGATCAGCAGGCGGATCAGCCGCACCAGGAGGATCAGGGCGATCAGCACGGCAGCGGCGATGGCCAGCCGCGTCAGGAAGGAAGGCAGATTCTGAAAAAATTCTGAAGTTTTATTTTTCGCCGTGTTCGCCGCGTCCCGAAGCTCGTTGACAACCTGGTCGCTGATGCCCGGGGCAGGGGTGGTTTTAACGGCTGCAATGATTTTCTGCATGGTTTCTCTCCTCTAAATCCTTCGTCTTCGCTCAGGACAACATTAAGGAAAATTGCCGTTTTCCGGCAGGAATATATTAATATTTTTTTAAGAATCTGTCCACATGAGCGATTCAGGAATGAACAAACCGGTTGCAAACTTTGTGCGGATGTGATAAAATCTCTGTAACTGTAGACGGATCAAATAGCAGGAGGGGAACAACATGTTCGCTCGGATGACCAAAAAAGGCAAACTTGGCATGTTGATTGCGTTTGCCCTGGTGATCTGTGTTGTTGTTTGCTCTTATGCCGAAGTCCTGATGCCTGAAGCCAGCGGTAAAAAAGTTCAGAAAGACGGAAAGCTCCTGGTTGACAGCAGCAATTCCGCCGACGGATATATCATGGTGCGCACCAAGAAAGATAACAAACGGATGAAGCTGCGTGTCACCATGGGCGGAAGCTCGCTGAATTACGACATCAACTCTGACGGCAATTTTGAGGTTTTCCCGCTTCAGTTCGGCCGGGTGCCCTATACGGTAACCCTGTGGCGGAACGTTGAGGGAAAGAAATACAAGGAAGTCGGCAAGGTTGTCGTTCAGCCCAAGGATATGAAAGACGAACTGCGCTGCTTCCTGTATCCAAATCAGTATGTGAACTACACCACAGATACCGAATGCGTCAAGGTCGCATGCGATCTCTGCAAGGACATGACTGAGCAGAAGGACATCTACAAGACCGTGACCAAATACGTCGTATCCAATTTCTCCTACGACTTTATCAAGAGCGTCACCGTCAAGTCCGGCCAGCTTCCCGACATTGAATACTGCTGGGAAAAGAAGATGGGCATCTGCCAGGACCTGTCGGCGATGACCTGCGCCATGCTGCGCAGCCAGGGCGTACCGGCCCGGCTGATTATCGGTACCCTGGGTTCCGGAACGCCCCACGCGTGGGTGCTGGCGGTTGTGGACGGAGAGGACACCTTCTTCGATCCGACGGCGGAACTGAACGCCACGAACAAGACGGACACCTACACGACGGAGCGGTGGTACTGATTCGGCGGCTCCTGAAAGGCAAAGAAAGAAGCGTACAACCGATTCGGTGGAAATAGATTGATGGAGGGGAAACGAATGGCAATCGGAGGAAAAAAGAAAAAAAGAATTATGTCCTCTGAAGAGCTGAGCAGCTTCTGCGATCAGATCGCACTGATGCTGAATTCCGGCATGACGCTGCGGGACGGCATTGAGATGCTCGCGGAAGACGAGATGAAGGAGAACACAAAGATTCATCCGTACACCAACCTGTACAAGGTGGTGGACGAGACCGGTTCTCTTTATGTCGCTATGAAGGAAAACGAGGAAGACTGGCCTTCCTACATGATCGAAATGGTGGATATCGGTGAGCAGACCGGCCGCCTGGAAGATATCATGATCAGTCTTTCCACGTATTATCAGCGGGAGGGCCGGATCCGGTCCGCCGCCGTCAGCGCCATCACTTATCCGCTGGTGCTGGGCGTCATGCTGGTGGTTATCATCGGTATCCTGCTGTGGCGCGTGCTGCCCGTATTCCGCCGCGTGCTGGAATCCCTGGGCGTCGGCGCGAGCGGCAGCGGTTCCTTCCTGATGAGCGTCGGCACCTACGCCGGCTGGGCCGTGTTGGTTGTGATTGCTCTGGTGGTTCTCGCCGCGATCACGATCTTCGTTCTGCTGAAGACCAAGGCACGCAACAAGACACTGAAATTCCTGAAGAATCTGTTCCCGCCGGTGCGTAAGCTGACCGAAAAGCTGTCCGCTTCCCGCGTGGCCGGTATCCTGGGACTGATGATGTCCAGCGGCTTCCCGATGGAGAACGCCCTGGAAATGGCTCCCGCCGCCCTGGCGGACGAAGAGTCCATCGAAAAGGTCCGCTTCATCCGCGACGAGATGAAGAAGGACGAAACCTTCACCGACTCCGTGGCCAAGAGCGGCCTGTTTGCGGATTTCCATAACCGCATGCTGAAGGTCGGCGCCGCCAGCGGTCATGAACCCCAGGTTATGGACAAGATCGCCGAGATCTATGAAGAACAGGTTGAAGACGGCCTGGATCACCTGATCTCCATCGTTGAGCCGACGCTGGTCGCCCTGCTGAGCATTGTTATCGGCGCGATCCTGCTGAGCGTCATGCTGCCGATGGCCGGCGTGCTGAGTTCCATGTAATGAACGACAAAATCTACGGGGAAAGGAGCGGACGGGATGAGCATCAATAGAAAAGACGTAGCGGCGATTCTCATTTTCGTCGCCCTGATCGTAGCCTTCGTATTTCTGATCAACAACATCACCGGCAAGGGAAACGGCCGGGAGCTGGAAATCGTCCGTGACGCCGTGAAGAATGCGGCTCTGACGTGCTATGCCGTGGAAGGCATGTATCCGGACAACCTGACCTACCTGCGCACGCATTACAATCTTTCCTACAACGAGGATCGTTATATCGTCTATTACCAACCGCTTGCATCCAACGTAATGCCCTCGATCAAGGTTGTTGAAAGGGGGAACACGGATCTGTGAGCAGAAAAGCAATCGGGAACACCCCCAAGACGATCCAGAACGTGTTCGTCCTGTTGCTGCTGAGCCTTTTCGCCTGCCTGAGCACATTCCTG
>CAMJTZ010000187.1 GCA_946408865.1 uncultured Clostridia bacterium | reverse complement strand
GGGTCGGGTGACGTTTCCCTTCATTTTGAAGGGGTTTCCTTGATTTACAAGGGTTCCACTGGGGCGACAGTACGGAAGGCTTGTCCTACCAACTGTGCTAATGCCCCATTTGGTAATATATCCGACCAAATTTTACATGGTCACTATGGTCGGCCTTTGTGACCGCTAGGCTGATGGGGGTACAGTCTCGGACCTTCGTCCTACCAACTGTGCTAATGCCCCGTATGGGATTCCGGCTTTTCAGCCGCAAGCGGAAGTATAACACAGCGGGCGTGAAAAGGCAAGCTTTTTATGTTATAATCCTTTCAGGCAAAAAAGATAATGATGAAAGAAGGGCTGTTCGTGAAACGAATAAACAGACTTTTCCGGCAGCTGCTCGCGGCTTTGCTCCTCTGTGCCGTTCTGTTTTCCTGCGCCGCCATCGCGGAGAACGCGGAGGGACCGAGGGAGCCGGATCAGCATATCCTTGTGGTCAACCAGGATGCGGAACCGCTTTCCCGGGAAGAAACACTGAAGATGGTGCAGGAAGTGAAGGAAGCGTATTATAAGAATGACGCTGTCGCGATCGAACTGCAGGATGATGTAAAGTTCACAAAAGAAGAACTCGAAGATATGGAAGTGGAAGGGAAAAAGCAAGAACTCCCGGTCCTGAACGTGACCGTCGGGGACAGCACCATGCGCTGCCTGGCACAGGAAATTGGAGAAGCGGACGAGGACGGCACCTGGCCGCTGTATATCGCGCTTCACGGCGGCGGGGGCGGCCCCTCGGAAGGCAACGACGAGCAGTGGCTGATGATGGCGGAATACTATTCCGCGAGCATCGGCGACGGCGTGTATATTGCCTGCCGCGGCATTACCGACACCTGGGACCTGCATTTCCGGCCGGAAACCTATCCGCTGCTGGACCGCCTGATCGAGGCGATGATTTACCTGTATCATGTGGATCCGAACCGGGTGTACCTGCTTGGCTTCTCCGCGGGCGGAGACGGCGTATACCAGATTGCGCCGCGCCTTGCGGACCGGTTTGCCGCGGTGAACATGTCCTCCGGCCATCCGAACGGCGTTTCCCTGCTGAATCTGGCGAACTGCCCGATCTGCCTGCAGGCGGGCGTCCGGGATTTCCTCTCCGGGACGGCGCTGCGATCCGTCCGGGCCGCGGAATTCGAAAAGACGCTGTCGGATTTCCATGACAAATACGGCTTCGGCTATACGCACCGGGTTTTTATTCACGTTCCGTCCGGGCATAACTTTGTCGATTATGAAAGCCATCTTTCGACCGTGCTGAAGGATCCGGCGGCCTTCGCCGCTTGCGCGGAGCAGCCGAACTTCCTCGGGCGCTTCCTGCGTGTTATGGAGGAATGCGGGATCGGGACGGACATTGCTGAACTTTCCTATGCAATGGATGAAGAAGATAGAGCGTTTGACAAGGGGATTACGGAGGTTGTCACAAAAGACCTGGGCCTGGAAACGGAAGAGGCGGATACCAGCGCGGTGGTGTATGTGTCGCAGTTCACCCGGAATCCGGCGCCCGCAAAGCTGGTATGGGATCTTTCCACCCGCGCGGAAAAGCGGAAGAAGAACAGCTTCTACTGGCTGGAAGCCGCTCCGGAAGTCAACCGGGGAATCATTACCGCCTCCTATGACGCAGAAACCAACACGATTACCGTCGAGCCGGACGCCGAGGTGAACGGCGATTTCTCCATTCTCTTCCATCCGGCCCTCGTGGACGTTTCCCGCACGGTGCATATCAAAACCGGGGACATTACCCGCGAGGTCTGGGTGAACGCCTCGGAGGAATTCCTGAAGGCTTCCGTGATGGAGAGCGGGGATCCGGAACTCGCCTGCGTCGGGAAGATCGCCTACAGCACGATTCTCCATCCGTAAAGATTCAGATACCTCTTATTTGCAGGCGGCAGAACAGCCGTCTGCTTTTTTGTCCGGCGTGCAGGGAGCGGAACCGTCTCCGCGCGGGGATGTAAACGTGGGATGAAAAAATATCTTTTCCGGATGCCATCCGGCAGGGGACGAACGTATCTACTCATGCCGGACCGTTGAATCCGACTGAAAAAAATAAAAAAGAAATTTTATGGAGGTAAACTGAAATGAAGAAACTGATTGCACTGGTACTGGTACTGGCTCTGGCCCTGGGCGTTTCCATGGCTGCCGCTGAAAAGGCGGTTCCGGACATCGAAGGCGTTGACCTTGAAACCGGCGCTCCTTTCCATGCTGCCATCGGCGAATACAACGCCGAGGACAAGACGATCGAACTCCGCGTCTACGCTTACGACAAGTATGACGAGGACGATGTGAAGAAACTGACGGCGGGCGACGTGATCCTGGCCGGCGGATATCTTTACACAATCGCTGACGAGAAGGAGATGGACGGCGAACGTGTTTTCGTCTGCTCGGACGGAAACGAGATCTACTTTGAGAAACTCAATGGAAGCAACGACGACCTGATTGCCCGCACCATTATCGACGACCGTATTTTCATGAACGAGGTTTCCGTGCTGCACCTGCCGATCGCGGACAACGCGGTATACGAAGATGATTCCGACCCGAACCTGGAAACTGCCGCAAAGGTCTATACAGGCCTTGAGGAAGTCCTGAAGGTGATTGAAGAGGCCAACGGCGGCCAGCCCTACGGTATGTTCCCTTCTGCCGTCACCGTGACGATCAATGAGCGGATGGAGATCGTGAAGATCCATCAGGCGTATGACGTCGGACAGTGAGATCCGGACAGCCCGGCGGCGGGAAACCGCCGCTTTTCTTTTGTGTTGCGTTTTTGACGCTTCGTGGTACAATATGAATGCCTGAGAACAAAACCGCATAAAAAATGAGGGGCTGAAACGCCATGAAAAAAATCACGTACCATAAACTGGTCCGGGACAAAATTCCGGAAATTATCGCGCAGGCCGGCAACAGCTGCAGGATAAAAACGCTGTCTGAAGAGGATTACCTGAAACAGCTCGACGCGAAGCTGGACGAGGAAACCGCTGAATACCAGCAGAGCAATTCCATTGAGGAGCTGGCGGATATCCTGGAGGTCGTCTACGCTATCGCTGAGGCCCGCGGAAGCTCCGCGGAGGAAGTGGAAGCCATCCGCAGCATCAAGGCCGCGAACCGCGGGGGATTCCGGAAGAGGATCCTCCTCGAGGACGTAACGGAAATGTGAGGGAGGATACGCCATGCAGTCACCCATCATCGGCGGGCTGTCCCACGCGGCCCTGCGCACACGGGATATTGAGAAAACCGCCCGGTTTTACCGGGAAGTGCTGGGACTGCCGGAGGCCTTCCGCATGGCGCGGGAGGACGGCTCCGTCGGAACGATTTACCTGTACTTTGCTCCGGGACAGTACCTGGAGCTTTTCCCGGACGGAACGGAGGCGGAAGCACCGGACCGGAAACGCACCGGCTTCTGCCATCTGTGTCTGATGACCCGGGATATCCATAAAGCCTATGCGGCCGTCCGCGAGGCGGGAGGTCCCCTGGATTCGGAAATCCGGCGCGGAAAATCAATGTGCCTCATGTTCTGGACCCATGATCCCGACGGCACGCAGATCGAAATCATGGAGATGCCGCCGGAATCCCTCCAGGCGCAGGCGGACGAGAGGCTGAAGGCATAAGAAAAGATCCCTGTCAGGCGACGGGGATCTTTTCTGCTGCGCTTTTACTGGTGCTTTTCCCGGATGTGATCCTGCAGC
>CAMJTZ010000186.1 GCA_946408865.1 uncultured Clostridia bacterium | reverse complement strand
ATCGGCTCTGAGCCTGTCAGAGAAGCTTTATGGAACGGAGGGACGGTCTTTTTCGGAACGGAGGGACGGTCTTTTTCGTTCCGCTGCACAAAAAAAGGAGGCTTCATAAGACATGGAAGAGAAGAAACTGTTCATCAAAGAGGTTCTGCCCGGCATTTTCCTGATGGATGAAGCCCATGAGGCAACGGGATATCTGGTGACCGGCAGGGATCGGGCCTGCGTGATCGATACCATGAACGGGTACTGCGATCTTTATCAGACCGTCCGCGAATGCACGGACAAGCCGCTGACGGTGGTGAATACCCACGGCCATCCGGACCATATCTTCGGCAATATGTATTTTGAGGAAGCGTATCTTCATCCGGCCGACCGGGAACTGGCCCGCATGTTCACAGAAGATCCGGAATACATAAAAATGGTGGAGGAGCGAGGGGAAATCTTCCCGCCCTTCCGGGACATTCTTCCCGGCGACACGATCGATCTGGGCGGCAGGACGCTGGAGGTCTTCGGCCTTCCGGGCCATACGCCCGGCGGCATCATGCTTCTGCTCCGGGAAGACAGGGTGCTGTTTACCGGCGACAGCGTCAACCATCATCTGTGGATGCAGCTGGACGGGTGCCTGACGATGAAGCAGTTCCTGCGCGAGCTGGATCAGGTGATGTTCCTGCAGGACCGGGCGGACGTCATCCTGCACGGGCACGCGCGGGATACGGACGATATTTCCCTGCTGCGCTGCATGCGGAACGGCGTGGAGGAAATCTGCTGCGGGAAGACGGAGCAGGACACGCCGTATCAGTGGTTCGGCGGAACTGATCTGCAGCATCCCTTCCGCTGTGATCCGGACAGGCATTACCAGCAGGAGGACCATGTGATCTGCTACCGCGCATGCAATGTCGGATGAGGGGAAAAGGGAAAATGATGACCAGAGATGAAATGATGAATCTTGTGAACCGGTCCCTTTTTGCCACGATCGGCTATACGGACGAAGCGGGCAGGCAGAATGTCCGCAGGGTGTTCTGCGTATGGCACAAGGGCCTGGGCCGGCATCTGATTTCGACCAATACAAGCTCAGCGCATGTCCGGAGCCTGCGGAAGAACGGGAACGCCTGCCTTTATTTTTCGGACGATTCGGCGTTTGAAGGGCTTTGCCTGTTCGGAAAATTCGAGGCGCATTTTGAGCGTGAATACAGGGAGCTCCTCTGGAACGAAGGGGACGAAAAGTACTATCCGAAAGGCGTCGAAGACGAGGACTACTGCATCCTGGAATTCATTGCCGACAGCGGGCGCTTTTACCGTTTCGACGGAAAAGGCGATTTGTCCGCTGCGGAGATGGAGACGTACGATCAGGGCAGGGAATTTGAAAACGGATACAGAAATTTTCAGAAAATGCTGCCACCCGGTCCGGATCAGATGTATACACTTACGGGAGACATTCCATAAGAACGACGCGGCGGAACGAAAAAGACCGTCCCTGCGTTCCCTTGCGTTCCATTTTATTTGATGAAGAGTTTGACCACCAATTTCAGCAGCATCAGGGCGGCCAGGACCCACATCATTTTGTCAATCTGCCGGAATTTTCCGGTGAACACATGAATCAGCACATAGGACAGGATCCCGAACATAATGCCGTCCGAGATGCTGTAGGCGCAGATCATGAACAGAACGCAGAGGAAGACGGGAATGGATTCCGCGTAATCGGAAAAATCGATTTCCCGCAGGGGCTTGATCATCATCGCGCCGACGATGATCAGCGCGGGCGCGGTGGCGACCATCGGGACCGAGGCGAAGAGCGGCTTCAGGAAAAGGGCGAGCAGGAACAGCACGGCGGTCGTCACGGCGGTGAGGCCGGTTCTTCCGCCCGCGGCCACGCCGGAGGCGCTTTCCACGAAGGTGGTGACGGTCGAGGTTCCAAGCATCGCGCCGGCGGTCGTGCCGACGGCGTCGGACATCAGGGCGCGTTTGCAGCGGGGAATGGACCCGTCCTCCCGAACGAGGCCGGAGCTGCTGGCGCAGCCGATCAGGGTGCCTACGGTATCAAACATGTCCAGAAACAGGAAGGTGGACAGAACCATCAGAAAATCGAAGGCGGATTTCCCGCTGGAGAAGATTTCGTCAAAGGCGAAGGGGCAGAAATACGGCGCGGAAGGGATAAATTTGCCCCCGGCGTAGGTCGTGATCCCGAGGGGAATGCCGATCAGCGTGGTGACGAAGATCCCGATCAGGATGGCGCCCTTTACTTTTTTGATCAGCAGCACGGCGGTCACAATCAGCCCGATCAGCGCCGCGGCGGATCCTCCCCGGTACCAGGTTTCGCTCAGCCGGACCAGCGTTGAATCATCCCGGATGATCAGCCCGGCGTGCTGCAGCCCGAGGAAGGCGATGAAGAAACCGATGCCCGCGCTGATCGCCTTTTTGAGATTGGCGGGAATGCAGTTCACGATGGCTTCCCGGATGTTGCAGAAGGTCATCAGCATGAAGAGGACGCCCTCCACGAAGACCGCCGTCAGCGCCCAGCGCCAGGAATACCCCATGCCGATGCAGACCGTATAGGTGAAGAACGCGTTCAGCCCCATGCCGGCGGACAGCGCGAAAGGCAGGTTGGCGTACAGACCCATGAGCAGCGTCGCGACGGCGGAGGCGATGACCGTGGCCGTGAAGACCATGCCGTAGTCCATGCCGCAGGCGCTCAGAACCGCGGGATTCACCACCAGAATATAGGCCATGGCCATGAAGGTGATGATTCCCGCGAGAATTTCCGTTTTGGCGTCCGTATGGAACTCCGAGAGATGAAATCTTTTTTCAAGAAAAGTTTTTATGACAAAAACCTCCTCCGGAAGAAGTGTTTTCAGTGAACAGGCTGTACAGACTGGAATCTGTAAGAATTATACACTTTCATCCGGAGGAAAACAATGGATTTTATTTTTTCTTGTCTTTCATCACGGCAATCATATTGGTTTTCATGGTTGTTTCCTTCTTCGCTTTCGCGCTGCTTTCTCTTTATGGGAGCTTTTTTGCTCCGGTTGTAAATACATATGCACGGATCGCAGCGGTGGCAGCAAAAAAAGAAATCAGAGGAAATCAGGCCCGCAGGCACCGGGAACGTCATCGCAGTCGGCGCACCAGCCGCTCCCGGATTTCGTCCAGGAAATCCTCCGCCGCGGACAGGCGCCGGTCCCAGCGGGCGTGCGCTTCGCCGCTCTTGTCCTTCGGTTCTCCCTCTTCAATCTCGTCCCGGAGATCTTCCGCCTGCTCCCGCAGATCTTTCAGCGCACGCAGACTCATCTGCTCCGGCTTTGCGGCGCTGAATCTTTCGATATCTCTTTCCGTCAGCCGGCGCGCCGGAGCGCGCCGGACGCCACCGGCCTCCCGGACGATCCGGATCCCGTCCGTTTTCAGAAATCTGTCCAGATCGTCATTCAGGCATCCCATGCGCTTCCGCCTCCTTCATGCGGAAAAATCCGGAAAATCCGGAAAACCCTGTTTTCCCGCATCCTCATGCTACGAAAACAGATGTTGCGTTTTTGGCGCATCACAGGTAAGATAAAGCCGGTGCCGGCGGGCAAAAACCGGCGGAAGGAGAAAAGCTGCATATGATGCCTGAAAGCGGAAAAAAGATCATCATTCTGTATATCCTGCAGATCCTGCGGAAGTACACCGATTCCACCCATACCATGACCCAGCAGCAGATCGCGGATAAAATGCGCAGCGAATACGGCCTGGATGTGAACCGGTCCACCATCAAGCGGAATATTGCCGACCTGATCGACGCCGGGTACGATATCCAGTTCACCGAGGTGAACCGCAGCCATATCAACAAA
>CAMJTZ010000185.1 GCA_946408865.1 uncultured Clostridia bacterium | reverse complement strand
GCCATTATAGCATTGAGGATCTTTCAGACACAAAATAATAAACAAGTTAAGGATGCGACCATGCGACTTCCTACGAAGGTACCAGTAGGTACTCCGCATGTAGTAGGATTGTGCCAGAGAGCGATGTGCACACCAAAGCCCGAGAAACCTCATAAAATAAGCCATGTCCGATTGATCTGTAATGCAGAATGCCCTTTCTGCTACTCAGCCCGGCGTGCCTTCAGAAGCACTCTCACCCTGTAGTCAGTGAAGGTTTTTTCAGAGTTCTCTCGGTTTTCCTCTGTTCATTCTCGTTGATCTGTGCTATGCTTGTTCTGGCAAAAGTCTCCTTGGTATAGTTGTTGGTTGGCGCTTACATTATACCATTCCTGTCCTGGCAGGAGGGGGATGCGCCTTCTTTGGAAAGCGCGGCCTTGCTGATGAAATGAAGGAATCAAGCGGAGGATTTCTATGAATTCCAAAGAACTGCTGACCACGACGATATGGGAGCTGCTGGAATCACTTCAGTGGGAAAAACAGATGGAAAGCGCCTTGACAGCCTGCCTGCTTACCATTCGGAAAGCGACCGGCGCAGAGGCGGGTTTCGTCTGGCTGCTGAACCGTGACACCGAACGGCTGACGATCGCAGCCTGTGCCACGGAAATCGATGTGACGGGTATGACCATCGAAAGAGACCAGGGTGCCGTCGGACAGGTGTTGACTGCTGGACAAAGCCTGATCCTGTCTTCCCCTGTTCAGGAGGGAAACCCGCTGTTCGGATCTGACGAGGCGACGGGAATCCGGATCTGGAATCAGATGATTGTTCCGTTACGAACGCCCGGATCCGACCCCTTCGGCTGCATCCAGCTGGTCAACAAGCGGGACGGCTGTTTTGAAGCGGACGAATTGCATATCACGGAAAAGCTGACAGCCCTGATCTCTATGGATCTGGACGACAAGGGCTACGATCTGCCGGAAAAGAAGACGTGTCCTCCCATGATTTCCCTGCGCAACGTGGTGAAAGAATTCGCTTCCGGCGAAGGAAAGATCCGTGTGCTGAAAGGGATCTGTCTGGATATTTATCCGCAGGAATTCCTGGTGATTCTGGGCGAGAGCGGCTGCGGAAAGACGACGCTGATGAACATTATCGGCGGAATGGATTCGCTGACCGAAGGAACGATGCTGGTAGACGGAAAGGATTTCTCTCACCCGGGCAGTGCGGAGCTGACGGCCTATCGCCGGAATGAGATCGGATACATCTTCCAGGCGTATCATCTGATGCCCAACCTGTCCGCCCTGGAGAATCTGGAATTCATCGCGGAGATTGTGAAAAACCCGATGCTTCCCCGGAAGGCCCTGGAGCTTGTGGGTCTGACGGATCGGGCAAACAACTTTCCCTCCCAGATGAGTGGCGGACAGCAGCAGCGTGTTTCCATCGCCCGGGCCCTGGTCAAGCAGCCGAGGCTGATCCTGGCGGACGAGCCGACCGCGGCGCTGGATTACGCGACCAGCATTGAGGTGCTGACCATTGTGGAGGATATCGTCCGGAACCAAGGAAAGACGGTGGTCATGATCACGCACAATCCTGAAATCGCGAAGATGGCGGATCGGGTTGTCCGGCTCAGCAACGGCAGGATTTCCAGCATCCAGCTGAATATGAACCCGCTGCCGGCAAAGGAGCTCAGCTGGTAATGAAAAAAACACAGATCAAGGATATCCTCCGGAACATACGGGCAAACTGCATCTCATGGCTGGCGGTATCGATCGTGACGATGATCGCCTGCGGCGTTTACTGCGGCGCGTTTTTTTACGCGGACGAACTGGAAAGTACCGCGGCGGATTTCTTTGCCCGGACAAATGTGGAAGATTTCACGGTCATGTCGGCAAAAGGCCTGACGGAACCGGAAATCCGGCAGCTGCTTTCTGTGCCCGGCATTACGGATGCGGAAGGCAGCTACTGGCTCAGCGGCGTATCGCTGTATACGGCAGAACAGCAGCTTTCTGTCGACCTGTTCGCAGTGACAGAGCGGGTGTCGGTTCCGGAACCCGTGGAAGGGAGTCTGCCCTCGGCGTCCACGGAATGTGCGCTGACCGCCGATATGATGCAGAAATACGGGCTCCGGCCCGGCGATACGGTTTCCCTGAAGCTGAATGACGCGATACCCGCGATTTCCTTTACCGTGACAGGCAGCGTACTGCATGCAGAAAACTACTTCCAGGGGGAAACGCTGCGCGTATTCGTACCCAAAGCGACGTTCCGGGAGATTCTCCGCGCGGACAGTTTCCCCCGCGTTCTGGTGGATGCGGAGGGGATCGGCGGCCTGCTGTCCGATGACTATTTTTCGGGGATTGCTCCCGTCCGGCAGGGAATTCTGGATGCGATGGACGGCCTGAATGCGGCGACGGAAAAAGCCGAAACGATGGGCTTTGCGATTACGACCCGCTCGGAAATGGAAGGCTATCAGGCGCTGAAGCAGATTGCGGAAATGCTGCGGAAACTCGCGACCATTTTCGTTATCATCTTCATGGGTGTGGGTACAATTGTTGTCTTTTCCACCATCACCGTCGTGATCGACGGTCAGAAAAAGCTGATCGGCAGCATGAAAGCAAATGGCTTTCGGAACGGTGAAATCATGCGCCGCTATCTGGTCTACGGCGAGTCCGCCGTTCTTTTCGGCATGCTGTGTACGGTCGGCGTAGCCTTCCTGCTGCAGATGGTTATCCGTCATGTATTGTCCGGGCTGTTCTGCCTCGAGATTCACGGTTTCAGCTTTCAGCCCGTGTCTTTCCTTGTACTGCTTCTGGCGCAGACAGCTCTGACAGGTCTCGTGACCGCTGTCGTAACCGAAGTAAACGCGAACAGGTATTCCGCGGTGGAACTGATGAACTGGAACGGCGAACATCCGGCGGTATCCCGGAAATCAGATAATACCGGCATTCCTGAAAAGAAGAGACATCTGTCCCTGTATTCCCGGCTGATCCTCCGGAATATGCACTCGGACAGGGCCCGTGTCCTGGCTTCCGTGATCATTATCGGCTGCAGCTGCGGCATGATTGGTGTCGGGCTGACGCTGAACAGTTCATATCACAGCATGACAGAGAATACCCGGCAGGAGATTCGACGCTATGATCTGGAATGCGCCGTTCCTGCCGGCACGGAGATCCGTGATGCGCTGGAAGCGGTGCTCGGCTGCGGTGCGGACTGTGTGGCGGTAACCAGTACGCAGACCGTCTACGGCTACGGAGACAAAACGGAGTATGTAACCGTCATAACAGCGGACAATTCCGTTTATTCGGACTACATCCGGCTGACGGAAATGGATGGGAACATCTTGCAGGGCCCGGATTCCGGCGTGCTGATCCAGAACCGGATTTCCGAACGGTTCGGGATTCGCCCCGGGGATGAACTGACAATCTTCGACGGAGTTTTGAACACTCACACGGTCCGGGTGGACGGGAGTGTGAAGAACTATATCGGGCGTGTCATCTATATGTCTGAGGAATTGTATGAGACCGTATTCGGCTTTCCTCCCGCTGCCAATAACCTGCTGATCCGGCTGAACGGAACGGATCCAGACAACTTGGCGGCCTTCCTGCGGGAACGATTCCCCGGAGCTGCAGTCTCTCGCACCGACACGATGCCGCCCCTGTTTTCCGGGCTTACGGACGCCTTTAATGCCCTGATCTATGTGATGATCACGCTTTCCGTGATCATGTCCTTTTTCGTCCTGCTGAATCTGGTGAATATCTTTGTGAGCCGCCGCCGGAACGAACTGATCGTCATGGGGATCAACGGTTTCAGCTACCGGGAAGAGATCGGGTACCTGATCCGCGAAACGGTTTTCACCAC
>CAMJTZ010000184.1 GCA_946408865.1 uncultured Clostridia bacterium | reverse complement strand
TGGAGGATCATGAACGGAGCGGATTCCAGCGGCCGGACAGATAGTGCCAGGCAAAGAAGCCGAACAGCAGGAGATTGTGGGCAATCATGCATGCCCAGGCGGCCACAAGTCCGAGTCCCAGGAAATGCGTGCAGACAAAGGTTCCGACGATTCGAATAGCCCACATTCCGATCAGGTTGTAAACAAACGGCGCCACTGTTTTTCCGACTCCCTGCATCAGGCCTTCCACCACAATCGGAACGCCGTAGAAGGGTTCCGAGACAGCGACCATGCGGAGGACAGTCGTACCCAGGCGGATGACTTCTTCATTGCTGCTGAAGAGCCGGACCAGCGGTTCGGCGAAGATAAACAGCAGGCTGCCGGAAACGATCATCAGGCCGATCTCCAGGGGGAGAATGGTGCTTCCGAGGTGATCCAGGCGTTTCCGGTCTTTCGCGCCGAAGGCGTTTCCGCTCAGCGTGGCCGCGGAAGACTGCATCCCGTATCCGGGGATATAGAAAAGACTTTCCACTGTGTTTGCCACGGTATGGGCGGCGGTGGAAACTTCCCCGAGCCGGTTGATCATAGAGGCGAAAACCACATACCCGAAGGTGGTTGCAAGCCGCTGCGCCAGATTCGGAAGGGCTACTCTGAAACAGGGGCGAAGAATCTCCCGGTCCGGACGGAGGGAATGCCCTCTCGGCGAAACTGCGTGATGGCGCCACAGGGCGATGCTCATTGCAACCCCGCCGAAAACGAACGCGGCCGCGCTGGCCCAGGCAGCGCCTTCCACGCCGAGCCCGGCGCCGGGCAGGCGGATATCCGTTCCCAGCAGGGAAACGGTGCGGACCGGATAGATCAGGAAGAAATTCAGGACTACATTGATTCCGTTCACCGCAAGGCCGATGCGCATGGGTGTGCGCGAATCCCGGGCGGACCGGAGCACCATGCCGAAGAGGATGGATGCTGTGCGGAACAGCATCGGCATATAGAGAATCCTGAAATACCGGGAGGCCAGGTCCTGAATTTCGGGAACAACCTGCATCCACACCGGGATCTGCCTTGCCAGGAGCAGGGTTACCGCAGTCAGGAGGGAACCAAGAAACAGAACGACCGTACACGCCTGCGCGCTTGCCTGCCGGGCGCGTTCCGGGCGGCCGGCGCCGAACTGCCGCGCGATAAAGGCAAGGAAGCCTGTTCCTATTGCGGATACGATGCTTCCGAACATCCAGTTTACGGTTGAGGTGGCGCCGACAGCTGCCGTCGCTTCGGTGCCCAGGGAACCTACCATGGCTGTATCGATATACTGCACGGCGGTCTGGGTCAGCTGCTCCAGCATGGTCGGCCAGGCGAGGGTAAAGATCGTATGCAGCATGGTACGGTCAAAACCGTTTTTCCGCTGCATGACGTCTCACTCCTTTCCAGGCCGTTTTTGTACGTATATAGCGGATCATACATCAGCTGCCCGAAAAAGAAAAGGGGGTTGTTTGCAGAAGAGAAATGCGGGAGAGCCTTACGGGACTCAGCCAAGCAGCATGGACAGGGTACCGAACCAGATAAGCAGGATAACAAGCAGAAGGATTTCCTGCTTCCATCTCTTCCGGAGAAGTCCGGCGGTTTCCCGCATGAAGGCGTTCGGCCAGTACCACCATCTTGTTTTGCTGCCGATGCCTTCCGCCGGGAAACCGGCCAGGTTTGCCCAAAGGCCACTGCGAAAGACGTGATAGCTGGTGGTGGAAAAAACAACTTTCGCATCCGGGGCAGATTCCCGGATGATTTTTTTTGAAAAGGACATATTTTCCAGCGTGTTTTTCGAGGCGGTTTCCGCGAGGATCAGATGGGGCGGAACATCCTGGGAAAGAAGATATCGCCGCATCGCTTCCGCCTCCGGCATGGATTCGTCCGGTCCCTGGCCGCCGGAGGGGACAAAGCAGGCCTCCCGCCCGGTAGCTTCCTTCTGGGCACGCCAGAAAGAGAGGGCTTTATCCACCCGTCCCTTCAGGAGGGGCGGAAGGGAACCGTCCTTCCGGAACCAGCAGCCCAGAATGACGATGAAATCCTTATCCGGAGCGGGTTTGTGCCGGGCGGCTTTGAGACCGCAGATGACGGAAGCGGCCAGCATGCATTCAAAATAGACAAAAAGCGTGGTGATGGTATTCTGCAGGGTTGAATGGATCCTGTATTCCTGTTCGGAACCGACGAAATCGAGAGAGGTGAAATACAGGCAGAGGAGAACGCCCGCAATCAGCAGGATACCGACCAGGAGACCGAGCATATTCTGCAGCCGGAGACGCTGATGGCGAAGGAGCACGATGTTGCTGACAGCCATCGCCGCGGCAAAAGCCATGAACGGGATGGCAGTTATCTGCATAAAGCGGACGGAGGCGCCGCTGAGAACGGAATAGACGTAGAGCATTGAATTGTTTGCCGGACTGATCAGATGACGGATGGATACTTCCAGCAGGCAGAGACCGGTGAGCAGCGCAAAGAGGGAGAAACCGGCAAACCAGATCGTATAATACTGATAAAAGGAAGAACCTTTTGCCTGAAAAAAGTTCCAGAGCATGATCGCACCGGTGAGCAGCCAGAAAAGCGTCGATGCCAGCACGGCAACCGTGTCGCCGCTGAAGCCTCCGACGGAATTGTTATATACCGTGAGGAAACGGGTAACCTGGGCTGGAATGCATCCTATGACTGTTCCGGCAGCATTGGTGAGCAGCAGGAAAGTTTTGCCGGCCTGCAGGGGAGTGACGACAATTCTTGCTGTACCATCCCGGATTTCGGTAACAGCTGCGTTCGCGATTTCAGGATCCTCAGAGATGACTTTATAATCCTCAGGAGAATCTGAAGACTGCATATTCAGCGGATAATACAATGTATAGGTACGATAGAAAACAAAACGGCAGATCAGACAGAGGGTCAGGAGCACCAAAGCGCTGACAACCACCTGTTTCACAGCTCTTTTCAAGATGGTTTCCCCCTTTTCCCGGAATCTCCTGTTCAGATGATACCACAAAACAGGAACGCTGTGTACGTTTCCTTTCAGCGACGGTTGACAGGATTCCGCGGGAACCCTATAATATCGCTAACCTTAGCGCAAACTTTAATATATTCGGAGGATTGTTCCCATGTATTCCATTCAGGATGTAAGTAAAAAAACAGGCCTGTCCGCCCATACTCTGCGCTATTATGAGAAAGAAGGACTGATTACCGGCGTGGAACGGAGCGCCGGCGGATTCCGCCAGTATACAGACGAGGATCTGGAAGCTCTCGGGCTTGTATGCTGCCTAAAAAACACGGGTATGTCCCTGCAGGAGATTCTGCGTTTTGTGGAACTGACAAGGAAAGGGGACCAGACGCTGAAGGAACGCGTGGAACTGCTGCGGGAGCATCGGGAAAACGTGATCCGGCGGATAGAGGAGATGCAAAAATATCTTGATAAGGTGACGTGGAAGCTGGACTATTTCAGCGGGAAACTGAAGACATGGGAAGAGGAAAAACAGGGGAAATGACGCGTCAGCGTCTCCGGCCGATGCTGTGGCAGGTATCGCACAGGCGGTAAGGCCAGTTCCATGGCAGACGGCGGCGGCAGGAAGGGCAGGTGCGCTGCTGCAGTTTCTGCGTGGAGAGGATATGAACAATGCCCTGGGAAATCAGATCCTTGCGTCGCTGGATTTCCGCCAGGAGGGAATCAGGATCCTCAAGGAAAAGACGCACATAGTTGTAATACAGGTCGCAGCGCCGGTAATCCGCTTCCAGTGTATCCAGCATGCTGATGGTGCAGGATTCCGGATCCTGCATTTCCGGAAGCTCCGGCAGGATGCTGATATGAACGCCCTGACACTCGGCGTGGTACAT
>CAMJTZ010000183.1 GCA_946408865.1 uncultured Clostridia bacterium | reverse complement strand
GGCGGGCAGTCCGAAACTGCAGAAGAGGATAAGCCGGAAGTCTGATCATGCAAATCAACCTCCCTCTGAAGGTTCCGGAGGGAGGGATTTTTATGATATGGAGGGTTCAGTATGCTGTTTCAATCAATCAATAAAATCAAACGGTCATCCATCGTCATCTCCATGACCTTGATTGCCCTTGGCGTTGTGATGATCATCTGTCCGGGACGTTTTACCATGTCGCTGATATCCGGTCTGGGATACGCCAGCATGATCCTGGGCACCGTGATGGCTCTGGAGTACCTGGACAGCAAGAAGACGGTTGTGAACGGGCTGTTGTTGTCATTTGCCATACTGATCGGGCTGCTGGGACTGGCAATTGTGGTCTTTAAAGATTCCGTGCTTCAGATTCTCGGATGGACATTCGGTATTCTCCTGATTCTGCAGGGAATTGAACTGTTCTATAACGCACTCATGTATGTCCGGCCCGCCGGACGAAAAGGCTGGTGGTTCCTTGCCTTTCTCGCATTGCTGCTTGCTGCGGCGGGCGTACTGATTCTGCTGAACCTGTGGTGGGATACGCCCCGGATGCTGCTGAAAGTGATTGGTACGGCGCTTTTGTTTGACGCGGCAGTCGGGATTATCCGGCTGATATTCATCTGGCCGATCAAGGGCGAGTAAGGAGGAACGAACTATGGTGAACAAAGAAAACAAAAACGGCAATATCCTGAAAACCCAGGAAGAGACAGCCGGGCAGCCTTCGGAAGAGCCGAAGACGGATGAGAAACAGAACGGCGACCCCGTTGAACAGATTGCTGACAAGCCAGCGGAAAAGGCTGCTGAAAAAGAAGTCCCGCGGCCTGCATTTTCCGAAAGGGTGAAGGAACGGGTGGAAGGATGGACGGAAGCGCACGAGAAAAGCAGGCCCCAGCGGACCGGGACACGTGACAGGAGTAAGACAGCTATACACCGGGAACTGGAAGAACGGATGAAAAGGCTGCAGCATACCCAGACGGAGCTGAGTGACAAACTGAAGAACCTGCTGAAAAAAGAAATCAGCGAACAGAAGAAAAAGGAAAAGCACCGCGCCGCAGAAATTATCGGCGTCTTTTCTGCGCATAACTTTTACGCCAATGGGTTCACACCGGAAGAGATGCGCAGCACGCTGGAGGACCTGGGACCAACCTATGTTAAAATCGGTCAGATCATGTCCAGCCGTGTGGATCTGCTGCCGGAAAGCTACTGCCGGGAACTGGAAAAGCTGCGGCAGAGTGTGAAGGAGCTGGATCCGCAGATTGTCCGGGCGGTAATCGAACAGGAAGCCGGCAAGCCGATCGAAGAGATTTTCAGCGAGTTCAGGGATACCCCCCTGGGCTCTGCGTCCATCGGCCAGGCTCATTACGCGGTGCTGAAGGACGGCACCAAGGTCGTTGTGAAGGTGCAGCGGCCTCTGATCGCCGAGATGATGCGCAACGACTATGTACTGCTGAAAAAAGGCGCAGCGATAATCAACGCCATAGACGACGCGAAGGACGACAATGAGGAAAAGCTTGATCTCCTCTCCGTGATCGAGGAAATGGAAAAGGTCACAGAGGAAGAACTCGACTTTCGGATTGAAGCAGAAAATACCCGGTTCTTTAAGGAAAACTGTATTGAAGACGAGACGAAAGTCAGCTGCCCGTCGGTTATCGATGAGCTGACGACGGAGCGGATGTTCACCATGACGTTCGTGGACGGCTGCTCTATCGGGAAGAAGGATCAATTGATTGCTCAGGGCTGCGACGTGAATCAGATCGGAACAGCAGTTGTTGAAAACTATCTGCATCAGGTCCTTGATGTTGGTACTTTTCATGCGGATCCGCATCAGGGAAACCTCATGGTGGCCGGCGGCATTCCGTACTGGATTGATTTCGGAATGATCGGCCGGATCACAGAGGAGGACGTGGGTATTCTTCAAAACCTGGTTCTTTCCCTGGTGAACGGCGATATGGAGTCGCTGGTGAACGCCGTGATGTCGATGGGCGCGATTTCGCCCCGAACCAACCGCAACAAGCTGCTTGATGACGTCGAGGTGATGTTCGGAAAGTATATGAATGTGACCAGCATTAACGATCTCGACCTTGGCGCGGCGCTGGAAGAAGTGACAGACCTTTGCACCCGGCATTCTATCACCCTGCCCGGAAAATATACGATGCTTGTGCGGTCCATCGCCACATTTGAGGGTGTCCTGGAGCAGCTGTGTCCAGACCTCAACCTGTTTGAACTTGTTTCCGGCAAGCTGATGGAACGGGCTAAAAAGAATCAGGACGTCAGCAAGGAACTCCTTTCAGTCGGAAAGGATGCTCTGGAGATCGGCAGAAAGACGGTAAAGCTTCCGGCTCTGGCCTCTGATGCGCTGAACAGTATGATCAAGGGCAGGATGAAGATGAACATGGAACTGACCGGTTATGAGGAAATTCTTCGGAAGACGGAGACTACGATCTTCAATATTGTTCTCGCGTTCTTTGCCTGTGTCCTGTTTTTCGGCTCCTGCATTCTGACAACGGCAGATATCAACCCCAAAACATCCGGCGGGGTTCCACTGATTGCCGCAGTGGGTATCGTATTTTCCATCGCGCTGGCGATCTTTACCCTCAGGAAGATGCTCAAAAAGAAATAACAAAATACCGTCCAGGGTGTGCCGGCAATTTCCGGAAGACATTGCCGGCTACAAACGGATCCGCAAACCAAAGACATCTGAAATCACAGCCGGCAGATTGCGTATTCATGCGGATTTTCCAGCTTGAAGTTTATAATTTTCTATGGACATGCAACCATCATCAAACGGGAGGTGCCTTAATGATCTATTTGAAAAAAATAGATTACTGAAACGTATGATTAATTTGAAAATAAAACATAATGAGCTAACAGCTGAAGAATTCATCCTGCTGTGGGAATCTGTATGGGGTAACGGCCCTTCGCCGGAGCAGACACAGCTGGCAATGGACCATACTTTGTTCAGGATTTCCGTTTTTGACGGAAACACCATTATCGCAATGGCAAGAGTGATCGGGGATTTAGGGCTCGACTATTACATCAAGGATGTAGTTGTCAGGCCCGAATACCAGGGTCTGGGTATCGGACGTCTTATGATAAATGAGATTCTCAAATTCATCAATGATCACGGTGTTCCCGGAACAGATATATTTGTTGAACTGTGTGCCATGCCTGACAAGATTCCGTTTTATGAAAAGTTCGGTTTCAGCGCTAATGAAGCACAACGGTTACGAAAATATCTTCGGGTCAATGGAACATAATTTGCCGTATTGTTGGAACGGATAACAGAAGCTATCGAGTGAATGATTCTGCCGTATACGGACAGGGGCCTGTGATCTGTTTGGAAGATTCTTCAGAATCTCATTTTTCAGAATACGGATTCATGCCGCTGATGACAAGATCTTCCAAATAATATGTTCCGGGTCTGCTTCGCTATGGGACACGTGAAGCGCGGGCTATCTCCGGGTGCTTTTCAGAACCTGCTGCAGGGTGGCTTTCATCTGCGGGATATCCAGCGGCTTTGCGATATGCCCGTTCATCCCGACTTCCTCCGCTTTTTTGATATCCTCCTGGAACGCGTTGGCTGTCATAGCGATGATCGGAATGCCGGCGAGCCTGACATCCGGAAGACTGCGGATGGCCTGTACAGCTGTGTATCCATCCATCACCGGCATTTGTATATCCATCAGGATTACGTCATAATATCCCGGCGCGGAGGCTTCCGTCATTTCCAGGGCAATTTTTCCGTTCTCAGCGGTTTCGATCAGGAAGCCTGTCTGTTCAAGCAGCATCTTCGCAATTTCCATGTTGATCATATTGTCCTCAACCAGCAAT
>CAMJTZ010000182.1 GCA_946408865.1 uncultured Clostridia bacterium | reverse complement strand
GTACGCTGATCAGCCTGTGCCGGATGAGCAGTATGCACTGCCGTGCAGTGATGCAGCCAGCCATGATTCTTCTTTTTGCCGCTGCCGCGCTGACTTCTTTGATGGGTATCCTGTTCTGCACAAAAGAACAGAGAGGAAGAAAGTAAGCCTGTTATGAAAGTTTTTCCGTTATCCGTAAAAAACCTGGCCCGAAAACCGGGGCGGACAATCGCACTGTCTCTGCTGACGGCTTTCCTTGCGTTATCTGTCTTCGGCGGATCCGTCATAATTATGTCCTTGCGCAGCGGCCTTCAGAGTCTGGAGGCCCGGCTTGGCGCTGATATTATTCTTGTTCCTTCAGAGGCGCAAAGCAAGGTCAGTTTCCAGAATATGTTTCTGCAGGGGACAACCGGCGCATTTTATATGGACGCGTCTGTGACGGAAAAAGCCATGGAAGTGCCGGGCGTTGAAAAAACTGCGCCGCAAACTTTTCTGGCCTCTCTGAAAGCAGACTGCTGTTCCATAAAGATCCAGGTCATCGGGATTGATCCTGCCAGGGATTTTACGGTTCAGCCATGGATTGCCCGGAGCCTGACCGGCAGACTTGGTGAGATGGATGTGGCAGTGGGCTGTAAAGTGGAAGCCGGAATCGGAGAAATTATCCTGATCTATGATCAGCGCTGCAAGGTGGTTGCACGCCTGGAACCCACGGGAACAGGCCTTGACACTGCTGTCTACTGCGACATGGATACAATGAATGCCCTTTTGTCGGCAGCCGAAGCAAAGGGTATCAGCCATAAGATTTCCAGCGGCAGTCATTCTGTTGTTTCCGCTGTATATGTCAAGGTGAAAGATGGATATGACATCGACACCGTCAATACTGCACTGACCGGGCGTCTGAGGAAAGTAACAGCTGTCCGGACACGTTCCATGATTACCGGCGTGTCTGACAGCCTTGCCGGCGTCAGCCGTACGATCACCGGTTTGACAGCGGTGATCTGGATCCTGGCTTCCACAATTCTTTTGCTGGCGTATGTTATGATTGTTCGGGAACGTTCCAGGGAGTTCGCGGTTCTGCGGCTTATCGGCGCGTCCAGGAGAACGCTTGGCCGGATGTCGCTGCTGGAATCAGCAATATGCGGTCTGACCGGCGGAGCAGCCGGAGTTCTTCTGGCTGCCATTGGCATTTTCTCTTTTTCCTCCCTGATTGAGAACAGTCTGGGATTGCCGTATCTGATTCCTTCGCTTCCGACAATTGTGATTCTTGCTGCCGGTACAATTCTTCTGTCCGCAGGGATCTCAGCGCTTGCAAGTGCTGTCGCTGCATGGCGGCTAAGCAGAATTGACCCGGGAACCGCGCTCAGGGAGGGAAACTGATATGAAACTCAAAGCCGATAATATCAGCAAAACTTTTTTCCGCAATACAACGAATTCCAATTATTTTTATGCAGTTTCCCCCGTCAGCCTTGAAATCTCCCCTGGAACGGTAACCGTGCTGACGGGACGAAGCGGATCCGGAAAAACCACTTTGCTGAATATGCTGGCAGGAATTCTGGAACCTTCAGAAGGGAAGGTCTGGCTGGATGATACAGATCTGTACAGTCTGAAGGACACGGAACTTTCCCGTTTGCGGAACGGAAGGATCGGAGTTGTTCCGCAGGCAAGAAGCGCTGTGGATACGCTGACCGTAAAGGAAAATATCCTGCTTCCCCTGAAGCTGTACAACAGGCCGGTGCCTGAAGAAGAAACGTCATACTGGATGGAAACGTTCGAAATAGATCATCTTGCGAATGCGATGCCCGGGGAGCTTTCCGGCGGCGAACTCCGCCGTATGGCGATCATCAGGTCTGTTATCCAGAATCCGGATATTCTTTTTGCCGATGAACCTACCGGGGATCTGGACAGTGAAAACACGGAAAAAGTATTGTCTGCCTTACAAACCCTTGCGCATCAGAAGGGAAAGGCTGTTTTCATTGTTACCCATGAAAACGACGCGCTGGATTATGCTGACAGGCTTCTTGCAATGGAAAAAGGTCAGGTGAAACTCTGAAAAATGAAAAAAACTGCTGCAGTATGAGCGGCAGTCAAAAGGACGGGTTTATCCTGTTTATCTGATTTGCGCGCAGATTGCGCTGAAAGATTCATCAGAAAGATCATGCTCGATTTTACAGGCGTCCTCTTCTGCTGTCTTTTCCGGAACACCAAGCCGGATCAGATATTCCGTCAGCGTTCTGTGACGGTCATACATTTTGCGGGCAATGGCGTAACCTTTGTCCGTCAGGGATATCATGTTGTCTGCGCTCATAGTGATATATCCGTTTTCCCGGAGTCTTTTCATGGCAACACTGACAGAGGGTTTGGAAACATTCAGACCCGCGGCGATATCAACGCAGCGCGCATGGCCTTTTCTTTCCAAAAGCATCAGAACCTGCTCCAGGTAATCCTCTGCTGATTCGTATATTTTCACTGTAATTCTCCTTCCCGATGCACTGGATATTCTGCAGTGTACGTGTCATAAATCGTTTACTTCATATATCTTTAGGAATTGCAGAACTATTTTCCCGGGTTAATCATTCATAATGGTGTCATGCCAAAATACTTTTGCAGAAAGCGGGATGCCGGTACGCATCGGCATCCCGCCCCCTTTGGAGGTAAGGTTATGGTATATCATTCAGGCTGCCCGACCTGATTGATATCAGGGTTTATTCCGCTTTGACATAGCTGATTGTGCTGTCAGCCACGCGGAAGGTCAGAACGATGCGGTTGTTGTCATCCGTTACCATCGTAAAAGGTGCAGCTTCCGGGTTTTCAGGAAGCAGAGCAGCAGGTTCAGGCAGTCACTGTCAGCTTATCCAGGGAATATCCCTGCCGATAGCGCTGCAGATACACTTCCGTGCAGCGTTTGCAGCGCGCGAACTGCCGGGAAGCACCTTCCACATCGTCGTACACTTTCCAGATTCCGGAAAGCTTGCAGGCATGTTTCCGATGCATGAATCCGTCCACGTCCGCCGGCGGATAACCCAGAAAAAGTCCGACTTCGTGCGGGAAGCCCGGATTGTTGCGAAGCCGTGCAATCAGCTGGGCGATGCAGCGGCTGGGATTTCCGCAGGTATAACCGCATTCGGAAAGAAGCTTTGAGGCCAGGACATTGCTGAGATCCTTTTCCAGCATTTTCGGCCGGTACAGGTACACGAGCGCATGTCCGTCGCTCCACCGGAGGGGAAGAACCCGAAGACCCTTCCGGCCAAGAATCTGATTCAGTTTTCTCAGTTCAGAGGTCATTTCTTCCCTGCTGCTGAATGGACAGTTGAACATGTTTCCGGTCTTCAGGCTTGCCATGGTTGGGGCACAGCAGCGAATCAGCATTTCATTGGACATGGCAGCCTCCTGTTTGCACAAATAAGATTAGCATAAACTAACCATCGACTTTATAAATAGCCGTACATCTTAAAATATTACGCGTATAATGTACAGCAAGGAAGTTAGTTTAAACTAACAACTATATCGTAACATGGCATCAGCGTTTTGTCAATTGCTCAGATATCGCATTATTGGCTTTTTGTGATCGCAGACAGTGTCGCTAAATTTTCAGAGCTGCGATATTGACAACACTTGTTCATACCCATATATTTGAGAACGGTTTTCAAATTCGTTCAGGGGAGAGCTTCTTGACGGAGAGATCAGCTTACCGCACACGGGCCCGGACAGAACTTCTGGATCTCCTGAAGAATGCGCCAGGAAAACATTTTTCTGCCGCAGAGATCATGGACCATTTTATCGCGGAGAACAAGCCCATTGGTATCTTCACCTTATGGATGCGGAATTGCTATTGGACCAGAGTCAGGAAATCCAACCATGAAAAGAGTTTTACCTGCAGCCTTCCCTGTCAGGATTCTTCTGCTTTTGCTGAAAAAGTGCGGCGATGCTTCCGG
>CAMJTZ010000181.1 GCA_946408865.1 uncultured Clostridia bacterium | reverse complement strand
CCGACCTCCGGGTTATGAGCCCGACGAGCTGCCAGCTGCTCCACCCCGCGATATCCGGCCGCCTCGCAAGCGGCAAAGCATATAATACAGGAGCCGTCCGGAATTGTCAAGGCTTTTTTGAATGAAACCGGGAACGGATGATCCGGCTGATCATCGCACCCGCGCCCAGACCGAGGGCAATCATACCGATGGTGATCATCGCGCGGATGCCCATATTGGCTCCGTCGGCAATTCTGTTCCGCCCGAGGTAGGCCATCATCCGGTACAGCCCGAGGCCGGGAACCACCGGAACGATGGAGGAGACCAGGAAAACCGTGCCGATGATTTTCATTTTTCTGGCGCTCTGATGCCCGGCCAGGGAACCGATGAGGGATCCGAGAAAAATGGACGTCGGATCCGAGAGGCCGATTCGGAGCGATCCCCAGTAGACAAGATAGGACAGAATGGCAATCAGGCCGGAGACCAGCAAAGCGCGCCTCGGGACATGGATCAGCATGGCAAAGCCCACTGTGCCGAAGAAGGCACCGAGCGAAGCCCGAAGAAGCTCTTCCCACAACGTCATTACAGCCCGCCTCCCATCAACACCCGCCGGATCGCAACAGCAAGCAGCGCGCCGCCGGCGATCAGAAAAGCGGTCAGGATGGCCTGCACACCGTGAGAGAGGCCGGAAAGCATATCGCCGCGCATACTGTCCTGCACGGCATTGGTCATCGCCAGGCCGGGAACCAGCGGCATGATGGCTCCGGCAACGATCAGTTCCGTCTGCAGGGAGGGTAGAACCAGAACCAGCAGATTCGGCAGGAGCGCGGTAAAAAGACCGCCGAGCACGGAAGCCGTCAGGCCGAAATTGCGGAAACGGGCAATCCCCATTTCCATAGCCTGGACAACCGCGGCAACCATTCCGGAAACCGCAATGGAAAGCCAGCCGGCACCGAAAAGCGCGGAAAAACCGCAGGCGCACAGGAAGGCGGCAGGCAGACTCCACCAGCCACGGAAGGAGCCGGGCATGCCCTCTATTTCCCGGAGTTTCGCAACTGCCTGCTCCGGCGTCATTTCATCCGTTTCAACGAGGCGGGAAATCCGGTTGGCTTCATCCACGCGGGAAAGGTTCCGGTGCAGCCGGCGGACACGCTTCACGCTGGTGACCGGGTTGCCGTCTTTTCCACGGAAACTGATAAACAGACCGCTGGGGACGGCGAAACTTTCCACATCCTCCAGGCCGAAGCCGTTGCCCATGCGGGTGACGGTTTCCTCCGCCCGGTAGGTTTCGCCGCCGTTTTCCATAATGATTTTACCGACCAGCTGCAGCGCTTCCATGCAGGAAGACTCGGGAACCCGTTCCGGAATGTAATTCATATCGGATGCTCCAGTTCAACAGGATAGGAGCATTATAGCCTTTCACGGGAGAAGATTCAATGCGGTTTGCAGTTTTGTCTGTTCAGGCAGAAACGGCAGGAGGATTGATTGACGGGGAAGGAGCTTTCTTTTATAATATTCAAAAAGACGGCAAAAAGGGGATAAGAAGATGGATAAATGGGACGACCGGTTTATGCAGATGGCGTTCACGATCGCAGGATGGTCCAGCTGCTTCCGGGCGGGACGGAGCATCGGCTGCGTCATTGTGAAGGATAAGCGGATCATGACGACCGGGTACAATGGCGCGCCGGCAGGCATCAAAACCTGCCGGGAGAAGGGCGAGTGCCTGCGGGACAAGCTGGGAATCCCCAGCGGTACGCGGATGGAAACCTGCTACGCGGTTCACGCGGAACAGAACGCCATCGTCCAGGCAGCCAAGCTGGGCGTATCCATCGACGGAGCGACGCTGTACTGCACGCATCAGCCGTGCTCCATGTGCTGCAAAATGATCATCAACAGCGGCGTGAAACGGGTTGTTTACCAGGAAGGGTATCCGGATCCCTTCACACTGGAACTGTTTGGCGAAGCCGGCGTACAGCTGGAGAAATACGAGGCTGTATGAGATACCATATTGACACGATCCCGGTATGGGATGCGCTGAAGCTGGACGGGGAATGCCTGCTGTGCGCGCTGGAGAGGAAAACAGAGCTCGGCGAGGCGGAACGTTATCTCGGCGCTTCCGTGATGGAGCCGGACACACGGGTGCAGGTGAATGACAAAGGCTTCTGCCGCCGCCATCATGCGATGTTGTTCGGAATGAGCAACCGGCTGGGGCACGCCCTGATGCTGGAAAGCCACCTGATTGAGACGCGGGCCAAAGCGGAGAAGATCTGGAAGAAGCTGGACAGCGCCGCCGGAACGCTCAAGGGCATCGGACTGGCCGGCCGGATCGGCGGGAAAGCGAAAGGCTCCGAAACAACTGTGGACGAATGCATCCGGGAACTGGACAACATCACGGACAGCTGCCTGATGTGCGAAACGATCGAGGAGAACATGCAGCGGTATCTGCACACCTTCCTGCACCTGTATCAGAACGACAGCGATTTCCGCAGCCGTTTCGGCCAGGGAAAGGGACTGTGCCTGCCGCATACGGCGCGGCTGCTGGAGGCCGCAAGGGAAGAACTGGCGCCGAAGGAACTGGGCGAACTGATTTCCGTGATCACCCGCCTGCAGAAGGAAAACATGGACCGGATGCAGGAAGATATATCCTGGTTTATCAAAAAGTTTGACTACCGGTTCGAGAAAGAATCCTGGGGCAACAGCAAGGACGCTGTGGAGCGCACCGTGAACCAGATGCGGGGCTGGTGCGTCGGGAAAGAACCGAATCCGGAGGATAAATAACGGTCAGCGGTCAGCGGCCGTGAAGCGTGAACAGAAAGGGATGACAGGATGACCATTCGGGAAGTCATGGAAATTGTGGACGGGAAGGTGCTGGTCGGGGAAGACCGGCTGGACACCCCTGTGGACACAGCCTGCGGATCGGACCTGATGAGCGATGTGCTGGCATTTGTGAAAGACAAGACGGTTCTGATTACCGGGCTGATCAATCCGCACGTTGTGCGCACGAGCGAGATGCTGGACATTACCTGCATCGTGTTTTCCCGGGGGAAGATGCCCAGCGAGGAAATCCTCGAGATGGCGGAAGAGGTTGGAATTACCGTGATCTCCAGTCCGCTGACCACCTATACCGCCTGCGGAGAACTGTATCTGCACGGGCTGCCCGGCACCAAGCCGAAGAAGCCTGCGCCGGAAGGAGCGTAAACCATGGCTGTGATTCTGGAAAAAAGCTTCCCGGTGGAAGCGGGCGCTTTCACGACGGCCGGGGAAGCTTCCACAACCATCAAGCGAACGCTGAAGCAGCTGGGGATCGGCGCGGAAGTGCTCCGGCACGTTTCCGTAGCCTGCTATGAAGTGGAACTGAACCTGGTGATCCACTCCATGGGCGGAACGCTGACGCTGCTGGTGGATCCGGAAAAGGTTACGCTGATTTCCAAGGACGTGGGACCGGGCATACCGGATATCGACAAGGCAATGACGGAGGGATACTCCACCGCCAGCGCGGAAGCGCGGACACTGGGCTTCGGCGCCGGCATGGGCCTGCCGAATATGAAGCGGAACGCAACGGAATTCGATATCAAGAGCGAAGTGGGCGTCGGAACGACGATTACCATGAGTTTTGCCCTGCAGTAAAAAACGAAAATATGACAGCGGAGTCGATTGAACATGACTGACAAACGGTTTCATTCAGTGCGCCTGGAAGGCGAGAAGTGCAGGGGATGCACCAACTGCCTGAAGCGCTGCCCGACGGAAGCGATCCGGGTGCGGGGCGGACGGGCCCACATCATTGACGAGCGCTGCATCGACTGCGGCGAATGCATCCGGGTCTGCGGATATCACGCCAAGGTGGCGGTGACGGACCCGCTGAGCGCTATTTCGCAGTACAAATACAAAATCGCGCTGCCCGCGCCCAGCCTGTACGGCCAGTTCAGCAACCTG
>CAMJTZ010000180.1 GCA_946408865.1 uncultured Clostridia bacterium | reverse complement strand
CAGCCGCATAACCGGCCATGTAGCCGCACAGCTCTTCCTGGTACACCGCGCAGTATACATTGCTCAGGTCAACATACTTGGCCAGGTCCCAGTTGGCGGGATTGTAGTCGTAGGTTTCGCCCTTCATGGCGACGGCAGCTTCCAGCAGGTCGCCGGCAGCAACGTCCAGCGCGACGAACTTGACGTCCGGATACTGGGAGGCAGCTTCCGCGATGGTTCCGCCGAAGGCGTAACCGGGCATCAAGATGACGTTGTAGTCTTCGTCGATGGCCTTCTCCACCATGGCAACACGCTCGGGCGTGCTGTCACCGCTGGGCTTGTAGTAGTTGAACTCCACCCCGTTCGCTTCGCACCAGGACTTGGCGGCTTCGTAGGTGGTCTGGTTGAAGGACTGGTCAGTGATGTCACCGTAGTCGGTGATCATGGCCACGCGCATTGCCTCATCCGCGGCAGCAAAGGACGCGAAGGAAAGCAGCATGGCAAAGGTTAACAGGACAGCCAGAAACTTTTTCATAGGGTACCCTCCTTATCTGTTGTAAAACCTTCCCAGGTTTTCACCTGTTTTGATGTGCTTCCATTATAGCAGAATTTGCACGGAAGAGAAAGACGAAATCATTACATTTTTCGGACGCTTATAAACAATTTATTCCGCTTTGAACTCGTCCAGGATCTGCTTCCCGGCGCTGGCGCCGATGCGCTCCGCGCCGGCTTCGATCATGGCCCTGCAGGAAGCCCAGTCCCTGATACCGCCGGCAGCCTTGACCTTCACGGCGTCGCCGACGGTCTCCTTCATGAGGCGGACGTCCTCCGGCGTGGCGCCGCCGGTGCCGAAACCTGTAGAGGTTTTGATGAAGTCCGGTTTGACTTCCTTCGCGATTCCGGCGAGGAGGACGATTTCCTCCTTTGTCAGGTAGCAGTTTTCAAAGATAACCTTGCAGCCGGCGCCGCGGGAATGGCAGGCGGCGGTGATTTTTGTCATTTCGTCCTTTACGAGGTCCCATCTTCCGTCCTTTACATCGGAAACATTGACGACGTAGTCGATTTCGTCGGCACCGTCGGCAATAGCGGTCTCCGCCTCAAAGACTTTGGCCGCGGTGGACATCTGGCCGAGAGGGAAACCGGCAACGGTGCCCACGAGCACGCCGGTGCCCTTCATCAGTTCGCTGCACAGGGCAGTGAAAGCGGAATTCACCATGACGGACGCAAAATGGTATTTTTTTGCCTCGTCGCACAGGCGGCGGATATCCTCGCGGGTGGCGGTGGCTTTCAGGTTGGTATGGTCGATCATTCCGGCAACGGCTTCCTTGGTCAGTGCTTGCGTATTCATAGCTTTTTCTCCTTCAGGCCGGCAGGGCGGCGTATGATGTTTTCTTTGCAGACAGTATAGCACAGAAGCGGGAAGTTGGGTATAATGGAGTGGCAGAGGATCAGATTTTTATAATATCTGACAGGAAAAACGCAGACAGGGAGAAGAACGATGAAGAACCTGAACCGGGAGGAACTGATCCGGCGGGCCCTGGAAGTACAGAAGAACGCCTATGCCCCTTATTCCGGGTATCATGTTTCCGCCGCCGTGCTGGCGGATTCCGGGGAGATCTATACCGGTGTAAATGTGGAAAACGCGGTGTATCCTGCCGGGATCTGCGCGGAGCGGAATGCAATTTTCCATGCAGCGGCCTGTGGCGAACGGAAGATTACCGCGATTGCCATTGTGGCCGGGATGCAGGGAGAAAACAGCAGCTATCCGTCGCCCTGCGGTATCTGCCGGCAGGTAATGTGGGAATTCTGCAATCCAAAGGAAATGACGGTGCTGCTGGCCCGGACGCCGGAGGATTACCGGGAAATGACCTTGGAAGACCTGCTGCCGGTCGGATTCGGACCGGAATATCTGAAGTAATCGGGAGAAGGAAAAATGGCGAAACTGTATTTCCGCTACGGCGCGATGGGCTCGTCGAAGACAGCCAACGCAATCATGGTGCAGTACAATTATGAAGAGCGGGGGCAGAAGGCCCTGATGGTGAAGCCGGCGCTGGAAAACCGGGACGGAAGCAATATGGTGGCATCCCGGTCCGGCCTGCAGGCGGAATGTGAATTTGTGGAGAACCTGACACTGGAAAAAGCGAAGCAGTATGACTGCATCATCGTGGATGAGGCCCAGTTCCTGGACAAGTCGCAGGTGCAGCTGCTGGTGGACATTGTGGACAAAGGGAATGTGCCGGTGATCTGCTACGGGCTGCGGGCGGACTTCCAGGGGAACCTGTTCGAAGGCAGCCACTGGCTGCTGGCCTGGGCGGACTCCATCGAGGAAATCAAGACGGTCTGCTGGTGCGGCAGGAAGGCGACATGCAACGCGCGGCTGTCCAACGGCAAGGTTGTCAAGGAAGGAGAGCAGGTGCTCCTGGGCGGCAATGAGAGCTATATCGCCCTTTGCAGGAAACACTGGGCGCAGGGGAAAGCCACGGATGACGGACAGTGACGGCATCATGAAAGGCAGCGGCCCGTCCGGGCTGCTGCCTTTGTGATAAGCCGGAATATTACCGGGCTGTTGCCAGGGTGACGCTCCGGGGAGCGGCATAGACAACGGAATCTTCAACCGCTGTGCCTTCGGGTACGGCGGTTTCATTCTGTACAAGGACGGTATACCCGGTCCATCCCTCCGGAACCGGAGCCTGTGCCTGCGCGGTGCCGGGATTGATCAGGGCGAAGGCGACGGCTTTCTCATCCTGTTTCCAGGTGACGGCAATCACATTTCCGTCCAGGAGTTCGCACACAGGCGCTTCGCCGGAGGTCAGGAAACCGCAGCTTTTGCGTACGGCGATCAGGCCGCGGTAGTATTCGGACATGGCGAGGGCCGCGCTGTCCGGTGCGAGGCTGTCCCAGTCCAGATTATTCACCGCGTCGGAGGATTTGTAGCTGTTGGAATCGCCTTTCTTCGTGCGCAGCATTTCCTCACCGGCGAGGAAGAAGGGAATCCCCCGGCTGAGCAGCACGGTCGCGGCGCAAAGGCGGTTCATAGCCACGCGGTTTTCCGCTGAGGCGTCCGGACAGGAAATCTGCAGTTTATCCCAAAGCGTATGGTTGTCGTGGGAAGAGGTGTAGTTAACGACCATGGAGTTTTTGACGCCCCAGGAAACAGCGCTGGTCTTCCGGCCGCCCTGAATGCCGAAGATGACTTTGTCCGCATTGGCCTTGCCGGATGAGCCGCTGGCGTAGCCGGTGTCCTTCGGATCAAAGACGCTGCCCTTCAGACCGTCGCGTATCGCGTCGTTGAAAACCGCTACGGAACCGATGGCATCTCCGGAGGCAGTCACCTGTTTGATATTGGCCTGGCTGGCCCGGAAATTGTCACGAAGGGGCGAGGAACCGCCGGTCCAGCCTTCACCATAGATCAGCGCTTTGGGATTGACTGCGTGCACGGCTTCCTCCACGGCCTGCATGGTCTGGATATCATGCAGGGCCATCAGGTCGAACCGGAAACCGTCGAGCTGGTATTCTTCTGCCCAGTAGCGGACGCTGTCCACGATATATTTCCGGCACATGACCCTGTTGGAGGCGGTTTCGTTGCCGCAGCCGCTGCCGTTGGCCGCGGAACCGTCCGGATTGAAACGGTAGTAGTAATACGGAACGATCCGGTTCAGGCAGGAATCCAGGGCGTAAGTATGATTGTAAACCACGTCCATCACGACGCCGATGCCGTTTTCATGCAGGCCCTGTACCATCTGCTTGAATTCCCGGATCCGGACATCTCCGTCCGCCGCGTCGGTTGCATAGCTGCCTTCCGGAACGTTGTAGTTTTTCGGGTCATAACCCCAGTTGAACTGCGGCGCGTCGCTGCTTTCATCCACGGTGGCGAAGTCATAAACCGGCTGGAGATGCACATGGGTGACGCCCAGATGCTTCAGGTAATCCACTCCGG